>CALBPE010000122.1 GCA_937899275.1 uncultured Chlamydiae bacterium | reverse complement strand
TTTCAAGAAATTAAAACGAGGTCAAAAAGATGGATTCCATTTTTTATTTCGCTTTCACGAGATTCCTTTCTGAAATTCAGACATTCCTATTTGTAGCTTGTTTTTTTCGCTTTTGCCTGTAATTTTGCAAAAAACCGTCCCTTGAAACATCTGAAAACCCTACCCAAAATGGAGGGAATTACAGGAAAAACTCGCAGATTTTTACGGTTAAAAAGTCTTTTTTACTTAATCCGGCACGATGAGACAAACATTTTGCGGCGCTATATTTGGAAAAAACCTTTTACCTACACTTTTCGACTTCTCCGCTCTTACGGAGAAAAGCCCAAACGAGAAAAAGATTTTTTCCTATGCGGCGTCAAGAGCGTAGATGATTTTGCCAACAAGCTCACAAACCAAGAAGCGATCTTTGTCCTTGGATTTTCCTACTGCCATAAACCTTTTGAATGCCCCTCAGGTCGGTTTACCGACCAGTGTGCAATGGAAAAAGACCACCCTGTTTGCAGTCAGTGTTTTATTGGGAAATGCCGGCATTTGTCAAAAAATAGCCACCTACTTTTCATCCCCACTGTGCATTACATCGGCGACAAAATGTGTGAACTTGTCCACCGCTACCCGAAAAAAAAGGTGCTTTTTCTAATCACTGCTTGTGAAATGAGCCTTCGGATGTTTCATGATTGGGGAAGGATGTTAGGTATCGAGGGATTAGGTGTCCGTTTAGACGGCAGAATTTGCAACACAATGCAGGCCTTTATCTTATCGGAAAAAGGGATCAAACCAGGTCTAACGGTCGTGCTTGATGAAACGCAAAAAAAGATGTTAGAGCTGATTAAGATTCGGACAGGCGAGGAAACGGCTTAGGTTTTTTTGAGGGATCAAACGCTCTGACTCTACCCTCTTTACACGCATCTTGGCAAAGCCCCTGCATCTTACTAGCGCAGCTATGACAAGAGGTAAATAAAGCATTGCAGTCCATGTTTGCGCAGTTGTAATAGGTATCTGCTGAAGCGCCGCAGTGGATGCAATGAGAAAGGGTTTCTTCATCACCTAAAGCAACCGTTAATCTATCGTCAAATACAAATAACTTACCCTTCCAATGCTCGGCGCCTACTTCGTTAGCATATTGGATCACGCCTCCGTCTAACTGATAAATCGAGCGAAATCCCTTATTTTTTAAGTAAGAGGCGTAGTATTCGCAGCGAATACCGCCTGTACAGTACATCAAGACGGTATCTTTTTCTTTATCAACAGTTTTTTCCAATTCTTCCGTGTAACCGGGAAATTCTCGGAACGCCCCCAAAGGAGGTTTAATCGCCCCTTTAAAATGGCCTACTTCCGACTCATAATCATTTCTAACGTCGATGATATGGCATCCAGCAGGTTTTTGATCGAGCATCTTTTTCCATTCTTGAGGCGACTATTTTTCACCAGCAGAAGCATCTTGAGAAAAAGGTACATCAAAAGCGCAAAGCTGCTTTCTTTCTTTTACCGTAAGCCTTTGGAATGCATGTTCTTCCGCAGGTTGCACTTTTAAAGACGCGTCTGCATAGATCGAATTTTTTTTCCATTCGGTAAAAGCGGCAAAATCTTTTTTTTCCAGGGAAATCTGCGCGTTAACGCCTTCCTCTGCGAGGTAAATCCTTCCTTGAATACCTAGGGAAGAAAAGACTTTTTTTAACTTTTTGACTTCTAACTGAACGCCTTCTATACGAAAAAATTGATAAAATGAGATAGCTAAATATTCCATAACATCCTAACTATTTAGCAGACTAGTCTACCTTTTTAGAAAAAGCTCTGCAAGTGGAGAATAATAGATCTTGTTCTAAAAGGATTTTTCTCCTATGATTTATCCTAAATAGAATACTTTTCAGGAGAAATGATGGCCAGATACAGAGGTCCTAAAAACAGAATTGCCAGAAAATTTGGCACAAACATTTTCGGAAAACAGCGCAACCCTCTTTTGCATAAACCCAACCCTCCTGGTATGCATGGAGCGAAAAGGAAGAAAAAATCCGATTTTGGTATCCAGCTAGAAGAAAAGCAAAAGCTTAGAGCTGTATATGGTATGCTAACACAAAAACAACTGATCCGCGCTTACAACCACGTGATTTGCAAAACAGGCAACACCGCTCATATGTTTTTAGAGCATTTAGAAGCGCGCCTTGACAATATTGTGTATCGCCTTCGATTTGCCGCTACAATTTTTGCAGCGCAGCAGCTTGTGTCCCACGGCCACATCTTAGTGAACGGAAAAAAAGTCGATAGACGCTCTTTTCAAGTGAAGCCAGGCATGAAAATTTCCATCAAACAAGCCTCACAATCTATGAAAGCTGTACAGGCTTCTGTACAAAACACATCGGTAGAGCTTCCTGAGTATTTAACCCTATCGGATCAATGCACAGGACAAATGCAGGCGCCTCCTGCTTACGATCTTATCGTGCTACCCCTTCCGATCAACGTACCACTAGTTTGTGAATTCATCGCCCACACGGCGTAATAGGATTTGTTCGAGCTCTTTAATGTGAAGAGCTCGCATCCATATCATAAAAAATATTCCATAAAACATGCTGCCGGCTCCTAAGTTTACAGCAGAAATCATCCACTTTTTCGTGATGCCAACAGATTGACATACCTGTGGCAAACCAAGCCCTTCTTGACATAAAGAGGCAGCAAAAGCAGAGCTTAAAGCAGCAAAGACTACCTTTGCCACATAGCTCATATCTGTTTTTGCCGGCACTTTGCGCCATAAAAACCAAGCGCCTAGCCATTGAGAAAGCGCTGTTGCAAAAGCTACTGACGCTACAGAAAAACGGAAGACCAGAGTAAAAAAAACGTTAAAAACCGCATTGATTGCTGTTGCAAAAGCAGCTCCTTGTAGAGGTAGCACATACCTTTTTTGCGCATGAAATACAGAAGTTGCAAGAAACGTATAAAACGCAGGGAAAAGACCTAATGAATACGCATAAAGACAAAAAGAGGTGCGATCTACGCTACCCTCTCCAAACGAGCCTCTCTCATACAAGCAAGAAACCGCCTCCTTGCCAAAAAACAGCAATCCTACCGTGGAAAACACCATCAATAAAGAGCCGTATTTGAGCACTTTTTCCAGAGAAAAACGCCATAAACCCCCATCTATACTTTGGTCTATCCGCTTCGCTAGCTGGGGAAAATACGCTGTGGAAAGCGCTAGTCCAAAAAGCGCTAATGGCAGCTGTTCCAAACGAATAGAAAACCAGAGATAAGTAGGACCTTCTATATCGATATAGCGGGCAAAAACCGCATCTAAAAAACTATTGATCTGGGTGGTAGAAATTCCCAGCGTCCCTAAAATAAAAGGGGCGTATAAAGCCCTTACCACTTTAGAAAAAGGCCTCCAAGAAACAACCCTCTTGCAAAAACCAGAAAAACCCCAAAAATACATAATAGCCAGCTGCGTAGAAAGCCACTGAAAACCAAATCCCATTAAGCTAGCTCCACTAAGAGAAAAGGCCTGTCTCTTTTGAAAAAATAGACAAAAAAAAGTGACGGTAAGATTGCAAAATAAAGGGGCAATAGCTGGCAAAAAATAGACTCCTTGGCACTGTAAAAATGCGCTATTGACCGCATATAAAGATAAAAACACCAAGGCTGGAAGAAGGATTTTCATATGGGTAATGATCGGATAGTCGCAGTAAAAAAACGCCAGTTCAAATGCAAAAACAACGGATAACACCATCACAAAAACGCTCATAAAAAAGTCGCCATAAAACTTTTCTGCCTTTAAGGGATCCTGCTCTTTTATACGGGAAAAATGGGGGATAAAAACAGCCGATACAAGCGCTTCTCCAAAAAGTCTTCGGAGTAAAAAAGCAAAACGAAATGCAACAAAATACGCCGCTAACGTAGCAGAAGTGCCGAAAGCAAATGCAAGAGCGGTATCTCGAAGCATGCCGCTCATGCGGCTTAAAAGCGTTCCTTGAAAAACTGTGGTAAATGCACGAATCATCTCTTTTAAGCCTATCAAGAAAAATCAAAATTGCCCAGAATAGTTCAATATTTTAAGATGGATACTGCAAAATACCAGGAATACCCCCTTGAGTTCCCCTAAAAAACAGCCCACTGTACACGCCCCTTTTCTTGTAGGAGCTCATATGTCTGCAAGTGGCGGCGCTCCTAATGCGTTACTACGCGGAAAAGCTGTTGGAGCAACAGCGATCCAGTTATTTACCAGTAACCAAAAGCAGTGGCGCGGTAGAAATATTCAACCAGAAGAAATCGATCTTTGGAAAAGCGCGCAAGAAGAAACAGGGATTAAAACCACGATTAGCCATGATAGCTATCTCATCAATTTAGGCTCTGATAAACCCGACTTATTAGAAAAAAGTCTACAGAGTTTTCAAGGGGAAATTGAGCGCTGTCAGCTACTGGATATCACCTATCTAAATTTTCATCCAGGAGTCGCTACAAATAAACAGCCAGACGCTTGTTTAGAGCAAATTGTCAAAAGCCTCCTTTCTTTTGCTCCCTACTTCGAAAAGCCTACCACTACCCTTTTGCTAGAGACTACAGCGGGACAAGGAAATAGCGTAGGACATACTTTTGAACACCTACACTACATCATCGATCGAGTGAAAGGAGATATCCCCATTGGCGTGTGTATCGATACCTGCCATATATTTGCTGCAGGATATGATATTTCTACAGAAGAGGGGTTTTTAGATACACTAGCTACTTTTGATAAGATCATCGGTCTTTCTTATCTCAAGGCATTTCATCTTAATGACTCGCTGAAACCTTTAGGATCGAGAAGAGATAGGCACGCGTCCTTAGGCAAAGGAGAAATCGGCCCTCTTGCCTTTGAGTTGATTGCAACCCATCCAAAAACGCGCCTTCTTCCGTTAATTTTAGAAACCCCGAATCCCGATTTATATGCACAAGAAATCCAAGAGCTCAAAAACTATGCAAAAAACGCCCATCCATAATCTTTTCTACAACTCTTCTTATTTAGAAAAAAAGGTGCGTATCTGCGGCTGGGTAAGGACGCTGCGCTCGCAAAAAACCTTTAGTTTTCTACAGATAAACGACGGCTCTTCTGTAGAATCTTTACAAGTCGTGATAGAAGATACTTTTCCTAACTACTCTTCTTTAATCAAAGAGCTTTCTACAGGTGCATCTGTACAGGTAACGGGTCTTGTTGTCCGAAGTCAAGGTAAAAGACAAACCGTAGAGATGCAGCCAGAAAATATTGAGATCATCGGCCCCTGTCCAGAAGACTACCCTCTACAGAAAAAACGGCATTCTTTCGCGTACTTACGTTCTATCTCCCACCTTCGACCTAGAACAAATACGCAGGGCGCTTGCCTTCGCATGCGTAGTATGATCAGCTTTGCCGTACATCAATTTTTCCAACAAGAAGGATTTTTCCATATCCATACACCCATCATCACCACACTTGACTGTGAAGGTGCAGGAGAGATGTTTCGGATAACGAAAGATGGAAAAGATTTTTTTGGTCTTCCCGCATACCTTACCGTTTCAGGACAATTAGAAGCAGAAATATGCGCTCTTGCTTTATCTAATGTATATACCTTTGGCCCCACCTTCCGCGCAGAAAACTCCAATACCTCGCGCCATTTAGCAGAGTTTTGGATGATTGAACCAGAAATGGCCTTTTGCGAGCTTGCAGAAAATATGGAAATGGCAGAAAAATTCCTCCGCTATATCCTAACCTATGCTTTAGAAAAAGGAGGCAAAGACCTCGCATTTTTTTCCCAGTTTATCGAAGAGGGTCTTACCGAAAAACTCGAGGGATTTCTCAAAGAGCCCTTTGCAAAACTTTCCTATACAGAAGCGATCGAGATACTACAAAAAGCGCCTGCAAAGTTTATCTATCCCCCAAAATGGGGCCACGACCTGCAGTCAGAACATGAGCGCTACCTTGC
>CALBPE010000121.1 GCA_937899275.1 uncultured Chlamydiae bacterium | reverse complement strand
TGCCGCATCGGTTTTTGCATACATCGCTTTTTCTGTTTTTGTATTCTTAAACAAGGGGTGATCGAAGGTAGGTCCGCCAAACATATCTAAACCAGGCCAGCAAAATGAGTGCCAATAACACACTGATAGTTTAAGCCACTCTTCCATGGTTTTTCCATGGACCAGTTTTTCAGGATTATAGTAGTGGTAGGCAAGTAGCTGCTCGTCTTCAGTGCCTTTGTAGACAATATGATCAATATCTGGGAAATATTCTTTCACGTCATTTCTCCAATGTGGTGTTTTTTCCGATAAACCGGTTGTAAAGCGCGGTAAAGGTCGTTGAAAAGGGCATGCTTTTCTCTATAGTAAGGATATAGAGAAGGCTTTCCTCGTAAGATTTTCCCTTGTTCACTACAGGAAAATATATCTTTTTTACTCCCCTTTTTTGCTCCATATAAAGCCAGTTTTGCAGCTCCTAAAGAGGCTCCTACAGGAGCATTTTCATAGAAGACAAGCCGCTTTTCTAAAATGGAGGCAAGAACATGGAGCCAAGCGGTATTTCTAGCGCCTCCTCCAAGTAAATAGATAGACCCCTGCGATTTATCGAGTAGTATCTGTCCATTTTTCAGTGCAAAACCCGTTCCTTCCATTACAGCAGAAAGCATCTGTTTTTGCGTGGTGTCATGTGTAAGACCAAAAAACGTACCTTGTGCATAAGGATCGTTGTAAGGCGTTCTTTCCCCTGAGAGATAAGGAAGAAAAAATAGGCCATGCTTTTCTAAAAATGTTCCTTTGATCATACGATTAATAGGTTTAGAAAAGATGTTTTCTAGTAATGAAAAACAACTGGCAGAGCTTAAATGTACGCTCATCTGATGCCAAAGACCTGGAAGGGCGTGGCAATAGGTGTGTACGGCATTTTTTGCTTGCGGTTGGTAGTGTTTACGCACCACAAAATAAGCGCCCGATGTACCGAGAGATATGCAAGTATCTCCATTAGCGATGCAGCCTACGCCAAGCGCACTACAAGCGTTGTCTCCTCCTCCTGCAACTACCAATACTTTAGGAGAAAGCCCTAGTTCTTTTGCCGCTTTTTTGGTGATCTGTCCTGTGATTTCTGGCCCTTCAAATACTTTAGGCATCGCATCTTGATCAATACCTGTATGGCGTAAAAGTGGAAGGGACCAGCGCCTATTTTTTACATCCAGCCAAGAAGTACCTGATGCATCGGATACATCGGTAGCATATTCTTCTGTAAGAAGGTAGCGAAGGTAATCTTTTGGCAAAAGTACTTTATGGATCTGATCAAAAATATGCGGTTCATGTTCTTTTACCCAAAGAAGTTTTGGTGCGGTAAAACCTGGCATGAGAAGATTACCTGAGATCTGAACAAAAGAAGGCGTTTTTTTTGCAAGCTCTACGCACTGGGCAAAAGACCTTTGGTCGTTCCATAAAATAGCAGGACGCAAAACATGTCCCCGTTCTCCCAGTAAGACAAGCCCATGCATTTGCCCTGTAAGGCCGATATGCGTGATATGATTCCTTACATTTTTTGGAATAGAAGAAACCGCCTTTTGCACAGCAGACCACCAAGCGCGTGGATGCTGCTCAGAATAAAGCGGTTTTTTGCGCAGCACAATAAGGGGGGAAAAACCAGTAGCTATGCAGGTGGTTTTTTCATCGATTAC
>CALBPE010000120.1 GCA_937899275.1 uncultured Chlamydiae bacterium | reverse complement strand
AGCCCAGTCTATAGAAGTGATTTTTTCTCCTGTTTCCGCCCTTGTAGCTACTATTGACTGCCTCAGCAATAACACATATGCGCTCAAAGCTAGCGTTAATTATAACCTGAAAGTCACCGCTAAGATCTCTTTACTTGTGTATTCCATTTTTTCTTTTAAAACAGAAAAAACTGCACTTCTCCAGAGGGCAATGGGAAAAGAACATTATGATATTGCGCGTTATATGCTCTACAAGGGAGTTTCCCCCATTACAAAAACTCCTGAAAACTCCCCTCTTGTAATCGCTGCAGAAAAGGGGCATGTAGATCTTATAAACTACATGCTAGCTAAAGCAAAAAATCATCCAAGCAAAGACGAGCGGCAGCAAGTAGAAAAAGCTGCATTAGAAAAAGTCATACATAAGATTATTCAAGGTGAGGGCTCTTGGGAAATATTTCATCTGCTGACACAAGCCAGCTTAGAGGAGGCAAATGAGCCGGTTGAAAGCCTATTTAGAACGCATATTTTACCTATAGAAACGCTAGAGATACGTAACTACATGGCAATGGTTTTTTTCACAAACAGCCCTTCTGCAAAGATAGTATTCTTAAAAAATGTGATTGAAAACATAGACACACAAAAAAATGAAACGCTTGTAAAGTTGTTCATAAAAGAGGGCGCTCTAAAACCACAAAACAACTCTCAACATCTTTTACAAGATTTATTTAATTCTGTATTGAAAATACAAGATGAAGTCAATCGCTACCAAATTTTAGAATATCTTTTTGAAAATAAACTACCACTCCAAACTGCTTTTATCAATGGAGCAATTCGTGAAGAAGATCTAGGCATGGTAAAGCGTATACTAGAACAAAACTCCAATCAATCGAAGCTAGATTACTCACGTTTTGTTAACCCCCTTACTGTTATAGAGCCAAAAGCTGTCCGCTACGCTATATTTGAAACGCTTTTCCAATATTGCCAGGGTTTTTTTGGCGTAGATCAGATTTTTGAAACGGGAGACGTTCCAGGATTTATAATTGCCTTTAATTGCATAAAGAAGACACCCAAAAAATTCAGGTTTACTCCGGAAAAATTGGTGGTTCTTGCTTTATGTCAAATGCGTGGTTGGCTTCAGGAGAAGGT
Source organism: uncultured Chlamydiae bacterium (assembly GCA_937899275.1). Classification (GTDB taxonomy): domain Bacteria; phylum Chlamydiota; class Chlamydiia; order Chlamydiales; family SM23-39; genus CALBPE01. The sequence goes on along the minus strand of CALBPE010000120.1, from coordinate 4,189 downwards.
AAATAGCATGCTAAACTACGCACTCTCAACCGGCTTTAAGCCGTCGCAGTCTTTGATTACGCAAATTATCAAAAAAGAAGACATCCGTTTTATTCTAACTTTATTAAAAAATGTTACTTCTCCTGAAAGCCTCCAGAAGCAATTGGAGGCCAGCAAACCAACCGTCATACGGACTCTAGCTGAAAGTAATTTAGCAGGCTCCATAATCAGAGCAAATACAATAATTTTACGCTATACGTGTTGGAAGAATGCAATATGGGGCTTAAATAAATACACTCCCCAAGATCCTGATGATGATTATACTCCTCCTCCACCGAAAATTAACGATGATTATGACAAATTAGCTATTAAGACCATAATCGAAAGAGAGATGCTGGGTGAGGATGAAAAATCGTATAACCGTCTAGTAACATTCTTTAACAAGAATCCTCAGGTTATTTTTACCTCTACTATAGGAATCCGATTAGCCATTCAAAAGCAAGACCTAGAGCCTTTGAAACTATTTATTAACCGTACTGATCTGAAAAACCTTATAGCAACAAGCGATGCATTCTTACCTCTAGACGATCACGTGAGCATGCTGATACAGTTTGCGGAAGATGGGGGAATAGAGAGAACGTATCTTACAACAGAAGAATTCGAGAAAGAGTATAATAGAAGATTTCCTAATAATAGCTACGCTTATCAAAAACACATGGATATCATAGATGAATTAGAGCGGGCTAAAAAACGTATAAACGACGAACTAGAGCGAGAAAAAAAAGAAGCAGAACGCATAAAAATTGAAAAAAATGAAATGGAAGAAAACAAATTAATGCAAGAGGACCTTCTCTGTCAACTGGAAGACCGGATCACAGAATTAAATGGAATAAATCTTGAAGACCTCGATGACCGCCCTCAAAAGATGCTTGCCATTGCAATACGACAGTCTTCGAACAAAAATGCCGTTACTATTTTCCAATTGGCAAAACAGCATCTGCTCAAGGATCCACTCAACAATAACAATAATAAGACTGTATTTACACGGTTAAAAGGAACAACGTTTCCTGCATCTACAGTATTAGATCCGGCATATAAGCCCTTATACTTCGCTTTATTCAACATCATCCTAACTCTGGCTCAACTTTCTAATATTAATACAAAATCCCCCTCATGTCTGCCTTTTAAAGATCTTCCTGATGAGAAACTTCAGAATCACCAGAGAAAGCGACTTATTATTACCTACCCTCGGTAGAAACACATTCATTGAATATCTTTTAACTAGTTAAGATCTATGGATTTGATCCTGAGGCAAGACCTACTGGTTCTACCAAGATATCTGGGTGGACTTTCGTTTGTAAAATGTTTTGAATCGCAGATAAGGTCGATCCGGTAGCTGCGTAGCAGCTGGTACAGGCCCCTTCATAGACGATTTCTAAGGTGTTTTCTTTTAAGTCTTGGATGGTGACTCCCCCTGCATCCATCTCAATATAAGGACGGATTTCATCATCAATTACCGACTCGATTAAAGCGATTTTTTCCGATTTGGAAAGAAGGGGAAATTCTTCAATGTAGTTTTCTTCTATGTTAGGAGCGCTTTCTATAGGAGTATCTTTGATCAGATCACCACACTGAGTAAGAGCGCCTTCTATAGTAGCTAGGGTAAAGTTGATCCACCGCATTTCTTTTGGAGGAAATAGCACGGTCTTTTCTTCAATACGATCCGCGGGGATTTTCATAGCTTGCGTATAGGTTTTTCTAAGTATGAGCTCTGCCGCTGCATCTGCTGCTAAAATCAGAAAAGGAGGGCCGTATACGCGAAAAGAGCTGTCTGCGATGATCCCATCGGATAGATCGACGAGTAAAAAAAAGCGAAGGCGCGCTTTTTTCACCGGTTCGATCTCTTCATGTACGCAAAGACGCATTCCCTCTTTAGGAGATAAAGATCCGAGATATTTTGGTGTGAGAATCCGCTTTCTTACTGCTGTTTTCAATCCATTTTCCCCATGGTAAGAAGCGCTATAATCTCTTGAGAAAGCCTTTCTACAATCTGTTCTAGATCCGATTTTTCTAGACGCTCTTCCAGCTGCAAGCCCACCTCTTCTACCTGAGTTGGATGATGCTGCAGCAAAAAAGAGTCTCCCTCTAAACGAAAGGCTAAAGACTCTCCATAGACCTTGGGAAACGATAGACACAGCCGGTCTGCAAGAGATTTGTTCTGTGCAAATTCTATACCTTGTTTCTTTAGAAGCTGCAAGAGATACTGCTTTTTACGAGCAAAGGATAAAATGCGCGAGTCTTTGTTTTCTACCGCTTTTTTTGCAGCGCTTTTCAGCTGATCTAGAAAATCTTCTCCTAAAGGAGCGTCGGGTAAAGAAGAGGAGCTCTTGTGAAGAAGGCAAGATCCGATAGGCGCATCTTGCAGCCTTGTAAAAGAAAAGTGTAAAGAATCTACTGCGTGCTGACAAAATGCGTAGTCTTCCACCTGAATCGCTGTAGAAGCATCGATGTGGATAGATACTCCAGCATCTTTTGCCTGCTGTATGATGGGATCTAAAGGGTAAATTCTTCCTGTAAAGGGGTCGGCTGCAGCTAGAATAACAAGCGCTGTTTTTGGTCCAAAAATCTCTGCTGCAAAATCATCTACTTCTTCTATGTCGTAGCGGCGTAAAGATATGTAGGCATTTTCTAGTTCATCGTAAAAAGGAATTTTCTTAAAGTGGCCAATGAAGGCAAAGTGGTTTTTCCCCTCTTCTAGCGTTTTCGAAAAATACGTTTGTAACAGCACATGGGCAAATGCCTCTTGCTCCCCTCGAAAAAGAGAGGCTGTATGTGAGGAAACACCTGCGAGCTGCAAAAGAAGAGGGCTTATATCTGCAGGCATTATAGCGCCTCTTTTTTATAGGTTTTTTCCGCAGAAAAGCTGTAGATAAGAGGCTTTCCTGTGGGTATTTCTAAAGAGACGACTTCTTTTTCTGATAAAGACTCAATATACATGAGAATAGCTCTTAAAGAGTTGCCGTGAGCTACAACAAATACATTGTTTTTAGTGAGCTTATCTTCTATTTCTTCGATAAAATAGGGAAGAGCGCGGTTTTTTGTATCTTCTAAGCTTTCTCCTTCGGGGGGATGGCTATGATAACTCCGTCTCCATTCATGAACTTTTTCTGGCCCAAACTTCTGTTTTGTCTCTTCTTTATCTAAACCTTGTAAATTACCATACATCCGCTCATTGAGCCTTGCATCAAAATAGATCGGAAGGGCGTCGAGATCTTCATGGAGTTTTCCCCAAAGTTCTTCTTTTGCCCCCTTTGGATGCTGTACAATTGGGGTTTTTTGTAGATGCATTTGACTAAGAGCTAGAAAAAGCGTGGTTTGCGCCCGAATTAAAGAGGAAGAATAGGCGACATCGATGGGTATATTTTTCAGGGTTTTTCCCGCTTCTAGCGCTTCTTGAATACCTTGTGTGCTTAGCGGAACATCAACCCAGCCTGTAAACCTATTTTTTTGATTGAAGAGGGATTGACCGTGCCGAAGTAAAATTAATCGTTTTTTCATCTTTTTATCATACCAACTATCTCTATTTCTTGTATAATGGCTCCGAGGTTTTCATGGAAAGATTAAGTAAAATCATTAGCAGAAGAGGACTTGCCTCTAGGCGTCTTGCAGAAACGTGGATACAGCAGGGAAAAGTGCGGGTAAACGGCAAAGTGATCCTTTTGCCTGAACACCACTGCGATCCGGATAAAGAAGAGATTTTAGTCAGTGGAAAGCAGATTCCGCCAGAAGAGGCTCCTATTACCTTCCTTCTACATAAGCCCAAGGGGTATCTCTGCTCTAATACGAGAATACACCCTAATCAAAAACTCGCGATCGATCTTTTGCCCCCTATTCGAAGAAAATTGTTTACAATAGGCAGGCTCGATAAAGATACTGAAGGCCTTCTTCTAGTCACCAATGACGGCGCTTTTAGCCAATCGGTGATCCACCCAAGAAATAATATTGAAAAAGAATATCTCCTTAAAGCAAAGGAAAACATCTCCCATGAGCATTTAGTCTCGATGGGAAAACCGATGTATATTGAAAAGAGACTTGTGCGAGCGCTTTCTGTAAAAAAGGTGCGTAAAAACACCTGCCGTATTGTGGTTAAAGAAGGCAAAAAACATGAGGTGCGCCTTTTAGCCAAAAGAGCGGGTCTCTCGGTGCATAC
>CALBPE010000119.1 GCA_937899275.1 uncultured Chlamydiae bacterium | reverse complement strand
CATGCCGGTAAGAACATCTCCCGATCCAGCTGTTGCCATACCTGGGCTTCCAACAGGTAAAAGAAAGGGAGGTTTTTCGGGAGAAAATATCGTTGTCGGAAACCCTTTTAGCGCAACGACTACCTTTTTTTCGTCTACAAACTGTTGCAGGTGGTGATGGAGAGATAAAATGTGTATAGCCTCATTAGATCGTTGAAAAAATGGGATGATTTCTCCTAAGTGGGGCGTTAAAACCGCGCCTGAAGGAAGAAGGTCTAACCGATTTTTGATGTGGTGTATAGCATCTGCATCTAGTACAACGCGCTGCAAGGGAAGGGACAAAACGCGCTCTACCATAGCTTTTGCAGATGGAGTTTTTCCCATACCAGGACCTATGTACAGTGCATCTACTTTAGAAAAAGAAGCTTCTTGTAGATGCGTCCAATCTGCATGGAGTATTTCAGGGGCAAAACAGCAAGTAGATGCGTGCGGAGAAGGCTCATAAAATACTTTCACGATGCCAGCTCCAGAGCGTAAAGAAGCCAGGCTAGATAGCGCTGCTGCCCCCATCATCGAATAAGATCCCGCTATACCGATGACAGAGCCTGCCTGGTATTTATGACGCGTTTTATTTATCGGAGGCAAAAGGCCTTGTACTTCATGGAGTAGATGGTAAGAGGGTTTTCCCTTTTCGAGATCTAACCCAATATCTTCTACATGCACTTGCCCTGCAAATGCGGGGCCTTGATCGATAAAAAGCCCTTGTTTATACGCTCCTAAGGTAAGGGTCCAAGTAGCTTGTATAGCTTCTCCTAATACGCTGCCTTCATCGGTATGAATCCCTGTGGGTAGATCGATGGAAAGGACCCTTGCTTTAGATTGATTGATTGTTTGCACAATCTGTAACATCTCTTTTGTAAGGGGCCTACTTCCCCCTGTTCCCAAAAGAGCATCGACTAGATAAACGGGCTGCGTATTGAGTAGAGATAGCGCGTTTTTTATAGGGGTCATCACCCCCTTTTCCCTTAAAAAGCTCTGCCGTTTTTTTCCTGCTAAGCCGGAAGAGGGCTCCATAGAGGCTAAGATAAAAGAGTAGCCTTTTTTATGTAGAATCGTAGCTGCTGTTATCGCATCAGCTCCGTTATTACCAGGCCCCGCAAACAATAGAAGGGTTTCATCTGGTTTTTTTGTATTGATTATAAAAGAGGCGATTTTCTCTCCTGCCCGGTCCATTAAGACCTCTTTTTCTGCGCTATTTTTTTCTAAAAAAGCGATCTCTTTTGTAGAAAATACAGGAGAAAAATTCATAGGCTTTCTTCTTTTACCGTTCTTGCAAGAAGATCTTTGACCGACTGTTTAGGATCTTTTCCCGAATAGATCACATGGTAGATCGCCTCGGTGATAGGAACAGGCATGTTGTGTTTTTTAGCTAGCTGTAAGATCGACTTTGCTGCATAGGCGCCTTCAACAACCATCCCGATTTTTTCTTTTGCGCTTAAAAGCGAGTGCCCTTGGGCTAAAAGGTAGCCGAGTTGATAATTGCGGCTATGTTTTGAAAGGCAAGAAACGCAAAGATCCCCCATGCCCGAAAGCCCATTTAACGTCTCTTCTTTACAACCTTTTGTTTTTGAAAGCTTGCGCATCTCATGAAGGCCTCTTGTCATAAGAGCAGCTTTCGTATTATCACCAAATCCAAGGCCGTCTGATACCCCGCAGGCTATGGCAATGACATTTTTCATGGCGCCGCCAAAAGCGGTGCCATTCACATCTGTTGTAGGATAAATCCGAAAACTTTCCGCAGAAAACATCTGAATAATCGTTTGGGTAAGCTTAGGATCATAACTAGAAGCGACAACAGATGTGGGAAGATCTTTTACCACCTCTTCTGCATGGCTAGGACCGCTTAAGCACCCGATGAGAAATCGGTTTTTTTCACCTAAAATCTCTTCTACTACCTCGGGAAGTAAAAAAGAGGTTTTTTCCTCAATACCTTTTGAAGTCAGGATCACTGGAAGAGGCTTAGTTGCTATGGAAAGCACCCTTGTCAACACCTCCCGAATACCTGATGAAGTAACGCTTTCTACGATGATATCTACATCGACAAGAGCCTCTTCCAGGCAAGAGGTGATCTTCATCGGAGCATCTAATGGTTTTCCCTGCAATTTAGGGTGCATACCTTTTTTTCTAAGTTCTTGGACAAGCGGCTCATCACGCGTCCATGCCACAACTTCATGTCCATTTTTTACCAGTCTATAAGCTAGGGCAAATCCCCAAGTACCTACACCCAAATAGGCGATTTTCATATGATTTCTCCTCATCTAAGCCCCTAGTTTACAGGATCTTTTTTTCCTGTAAAACTGGTAATCGACGTCACAGAACTTTTTACCGCATCTAACACCTGGTCCAAAGAAATACTAGATACATCTTTATAGCCCCCAATAAGAGGTAAGTGAGATAAAAGGGGGTTAGGAGAAAAAACGCCTTGTTTCAACACCCCTTGTAAAGGCTTCGACCAAAGGGAGATCACTTGTAAAGGAAACGCATCTTCAATGTAATACAAAATCGATAAAATGCCTGAATCGGGTAAAATTGCAAGAAAAGAGCGTTCTTTAATAAGAGAAAACAGCTCAGCTATAGTGGTTTTTCCTCGAAGATCGATCCCTCCTTGGATGGGCGTTTCTGCCTCTTTTTTTGAGCCAACAAGAACCACTTGCTGCCCCCACTTTGTGCAGGCTGCAATGAGTTTGTTGTAGTTTTCTGGCGTCCAACTCCGCCAAGGACCATGTGTGGTATGAGCAGAGGGTTGTATCACAATATAGCGTAGATTAGGATCAAGATCGAGCCTCTTCCAAGCGCCGTTCCAATCAGAGTTCCACTGAAGGCGAGGGGTGATCTTACCTAAGAGATCTCTACACCAAAAGGTGGGATCAGGCCAGTTGATCACAACGTCGTAATTTGTTTCATCCACAAATTTCTTGATATCATACGGCTTTCCCCGAATAAGCCTAGGCTCTATTATCGTTTTTACCGACGGCAAAAGAGAAAAACCTGCTGCTAAATCAGGCCGGGTGCAAACAGAAATTTCCGCTTCAGGAATACGTTTTCGTATTTTGTAAACCAAAGGGAAAATGCCTAAAGGGATATCGCCCAATCCTCTATTCCAGCCGATGAGAAAAGAGCGCACACTGCCCGATTTACGCAGCAAGCGGTGCAAAGGATTAGGTGTGCATTTTCGAAGGAACTTTTTGAACATGGTGGCGTTTGATTGCTTGAATTGTTTGTAGGACGTGATCCACAGAAATAGATTCCATACAGCGAAAGTCAATGGGACATACGCGCTTATAGCAAGGAGAGCAGTCTACTTTACGATAAAGAACATGTTCTGGCTGGCTATAAGGACCTGTTTTTTTAGGGTCGGTTGAACCAAATACCGCAACGACATCTAAAGCCAAGGCATCTGCCATATGCATAGGGCCGCTATCATTTGTGAGAAGAAGGTTTGCTACCTGCATCAAAGAAGCAAGCTGCCTAAGCGTGGTTTTACCACAAAGATTATGCGCTTTTGTACGCATACCTTGAAGAATAGTTTCTGCATCTTGAAAACCTGCCTTATCGCCTATGATAAAAACCGCGACTAATGGATCTTGTAAAAGCGTTTGAATCACCCGGCGAAATTTTTCCTTAGGCCAACATTTTGCAGGGCCGTAAGCAGCAGAAGGATTGACTAAAATGAGGTAATGCTTATCTGTAACGCCTCTTTTTAAAAGCTCTTTTTGCATCTGGTTTTTTTCCTCTGCCGTAACCTGTAGAGAAGGAAGATTTTTTCCCAAATTTCCTCCCATTAAAGGAAGAAGCTTTCTATAGTAGTCCACCTGATGGATTGCCTTATCGCGAGAAAGGCTCTGTGTCAAAAGAAACGAGCGCATATCGCCTGTATAGCCAATTCTGATCGGGATATTTGCCTGGAAAAAAAGCCACGCAGAAGAAAAGGAATGGGTCAGCAAAAGACCTACATCGTAGCCTCCTTGGGCAATGACGCCTACCACATTTTTTCTCGCCTCTCTCCTGCGGATTTTGAGCGAGTTTTTCTCAAAGGATAAAACCCCATGTATTCTGGTGTCTTTTAACACAAGCTGCTCTAAAGGCTTTTGACACATAAGGGTGATTTCTGCTCGAGGAAACGCCTCTCTTATATCGCTGATAAGAGCGGTCGCCATTACAAAGTCCCCAATCCAGTTGGGCATCCGAATGATAAGATTTTTCGGGTTTTTCATATTGGTTATTTTTTCATTTTTCGTAGAAAAGGGCCAATAAAAACAAGTAGGTAACCCTTATAAAACCAGATATTTAAAAATAGTTCTAAATAAACCCCTTTATAAACCCCTTTATTTATAATAAATACTTGAATTTTTCATATTTTTATGATAAAATATATTAAAAGGGGAACTTATGATTACAAATATTTTATATAGCCATACAACATTTAGAAATAATCTGACCAAGTCGATCCAAGACTGCTCAAAACGCTATTATAAGCTTGGCGATTGTACAGAAAATATTTTCGGAGATACCATGAAGGTGCAAAAAAACCTTCTTTATGAGCAGGCATGCATCGGTTTTGGACTCATGGATGACGCCTTAAATCCGGAAAAGGGATGGTTCAATGCGTTTAAACGCTTTGTGATCTCCTCTGTTATCGAAAGCTTTTTACAAAAACAAAAACGGCAGCAGATACCTAAGCTCTTTCAGCTAATCCGAGAAGAGCAGATGCATTTTCCTAAACTTAGTCCCCAAGATCTCTACTCTCATCTAGCTACTCTAGCTGAAAATAGCCAGAATTCTGAAGCTGAAAATAGCCAGAATTCTGAAGATAAAAATAGGCTATCTGTAATTTTTCTTTTTTCCAAAAAAGAATTTTCCCTATTTTTTCACATAGATAACCAGACAAAAACCCTTTTAGAAAATCAGGCAAAGTCTTCTTTTTTCACACGATTTTCCTCACTTGTTAGCTCCGCTGAAAACACGTTAAAAAATCGTTGTAAAATAGTAGATACGGATAACCCTACGCAGAGGCTTTTTAAAAAAGAAATCTACCGAGAAGTTTTTCCTCAAGGCAGATTGCTTGCTATCTCGCCTTCTTTAAAAGTAAGGGGCGCAATCGACCACTTAAAGCTTTCAAGTACAGAAGATTCCCGCAAGCACGCTCAGAAGCAAATAGAGATCGTACAAAAAGAGCTAACAGGTCTACTTTCGATGCCGCAAAAAGAAGAAGAGCTTAGAGCGCATTTACAGCAGATAACAGCCAAAGACGCTTATGATTTTTATGCTAAGCACTACCCTGAAGAAATTGAGGTGGTGGCAGGAGATGAAGCTGTTGTAAAAAACAACGCAGCTGCTCTTCGAGCGCACATTAGAAATGCATTTCAAGGCAAAGAAAATGCCCAGAAAAAAATGCAGTTTGCAGCTCTTGCTACGTATCAAAGCGCTATTTCAACCATTCGTAGAGATGTAGAATACGAGTTTCTACAAAAAGGATTTAAATGCCATACCCATACAAAAATCGAACTGAAAGCCCAAGATGATGAGCAAAACGATATAATAAAAATGCAGCATACGATCGAGTTATACCAGCCGGTCGAACGGATAGAAGGCGCATTTCGAGCTGCAAAGACTGTACTAAACGTAGTTTTTCATTTAGATAAGCCGTCTACAGCGCAAATAAATGGGGCTAAACTCACTCCTAAAATTAGCTACTCCTTTTCATAGATACACTGCTTGGAAGATTGTTTTGCGGTTTTCCTAAAAATCACGTACGATTTTTCTATGGATGGTAAGATACTCGGCATCGATCCCGGCACAAGAATAGCCGGGTACGGCGTTCTCTCATTAAACCCTTTAGATATCGTGGACTACGGCTGCATCAAGCCGCCTTCTAACGCTTCTTTAGAAGAAAAGTATCTCTATTTACACGAAGCATTTCAGCAGCTAATTGCTCTACATACTCCTTCTTATATCGCAGTAGAAGAGCAGTTTATCCATAAAAATGTGAAAAGCTCCATGAAACTCTACGGCGTCAATGCAGCGCTTATGATTGCCAGCGCAAAAGCGAAAATCCCCCTATCTTTTTATAGCGCAACAGAAGGAAAAAAAGCCGTTACAGGCCACGGTTTAGCAAGCAAACAGGCGCTAAAGCGCTCTTTAGAAGCGCTTTTTCAAATCGATGACATCACCCCTGAAGATGCCTCCGATGCGTTAGCCCTTGCCTACTGCCATGCAAATCGTGTAAAGTGGCAATCAAGATGTACGACTATATTACAGGATCCCTACAGAAAAAAAGCCCGACGGAAGTGGTAATTGATGTGCAAGGCATAGGTTATATTTGCTCGATTCCTTTAAGCACATTTTCCTCTCTTCCCAGCCTTAATTCTGTGGTAAAACTCCATACAGTATTTATTGTAAGAGAAGATGCTCAGCTGCTTTACGGCTTTTTTACAGAACAGGAAAAAAAGCTGTTTTTACTTGTGAAAGATCTCTCTGGTATTGGGCCAAAAACAGCGCTTGCCTTAATCGGACATATCGATCTTGCTCTTTTTACAGCAGCGATTCAAGAGCAGAAAAAAGAGCTCATCACTAAGGTTCCAGGTATCGGCCCAAAAACTGCAGGAAGGATCTTAATTGAAATGCAAGATAAGCTTTCTCTACTCGCTTCTTTACAGCAAGATCAAAGCCTTCAGCCTATGGATCTTTTAAGTATCGACGCGGTTGCTGCTTTAGTCAATTTGGGCTACAAACAAGTAGAAGCAAAAAAAGCGGTAGAAAGCGTCCGAAAAGAACATACCAGTTTAAATACCCTTCTTCCTGCAGCGCTACAAAAAGCGCGTTAAAAGCGAAAAAATCGTTACGTATACCTGTAGGAAACCCTGCTTTTTTGCCCTGTATTTCCACAACAAATAGACCAGTTAAAATAAAAGCCATTGGTAAAAAGCGCAATTGATCCATGGTACGTATCTTTGCCACATAGGTGGGGAAAGAGCATCACAAGCCCGTCTTTTCCCCCAGAGGAAAATTCGCCTAAAAATATAGGCAACTTGCTAGATGGCCTCGCTTTCCATAACAGCAGGCGGCCTTGATTTTTTTCCCAAATCCACGTGTTGTAAAACGTACCGTAAAGATGCGCTCCTTTTTCCTGAAACACCCGTTTTTTTTTCCTATCCTCTATAGTTAAGCGGCCCTTTATATTCCAAAAGGTGCTGCTAACTTGCGTCACAAATCGGCTTTTCTCCCAGAAATCATCGATAAGATTTGGTGAAGAAAGCGCATGCAATCGGCTCATTTTTTTACCCACTTTTTTAGAGATTGTATATAGAGACCTGCATTTTCTGCTAGGAGGAGAAAAATATGCTCCAGTAGAAAAAAAGGGCTTTTTCCTCTATACTTTTTGCATGAACTATACATTTTCTCCAGACACCATTGCAGCCATCATCACCCCTCCAGGAAGAGGGGCGGTTTCTGCTATCAGACTTTCGGGGGAAAAGGCCGCTCCTATAGCAAACGCCCTTTTCTCAGGCGATCTTCTTGAAGCAGAGTCACATAAGGCGCTTTATGGCGCGCTTGTCTCACCCAAAACAAAGGGAATAATCGATCAAGCGCTTATTCTAGTCATGAAAGGACCCAATAGCTACACGGGAGAAGATGTAGTAGAAATTTTTTGCCATGGATCTCCCATCATCACAGAAGAGATTGTAGAAGAGTTATGCGCTCTTGGAGCAAGGCCTGCTAAAGGAGGCGAGTTTACCCTTCGGGCCTTTCAAAATGGGAAAATTGACCTAGTGCAAGCAGAAGCTGTGCAAAGCGCCATTGCTGCTGAAAACGCGCTTTCTATGAAGCAAGCAGCGCGCCATTTAGAGGGGGCTTTATCAAAGAAAATCCAATCATGGCAAAAAGAGCTTACAGCGATTACCGCTATTTTTGAAGCAGCTGTCGATTTCCCAGAAGAGGGGCTATCCTTTGCAAAAGAAGAGGAAATCCAGCCTCGCCTACAAACCGTTCTACACGAAATGCAGACGCTTCTAGACAGTTTTTCTGATGGAAAAAAGCTAGAAGAAGGGCTATCTTGCTGCCTGATCGGATCGCCTAATGCAGGTAAATCCTCGCTTTTAAACGCCCTTCTTCGTAAAGACCGCGCTATTGTCACAAAAGAGGCGGGAACAACAAGAGATCTTTTAGAAGAAACCTTGAAAATTGGCCCCTATAGCTTTTCTTTGATCGATACTGCAGGTATTCGAAAAGCGGAAAATATCGTTGAAAAAGAAGGGATCCTTCGCTCAAAAAAAGCAGCGAAAGACGCCGATTTTATTCTACTTGTCATCGATAGCTCCAAACCTCTTGATCCAGAGACGTTACTGCTTATGGAAAAAGCAGATCCAGAAAAAACCCTTCTTGTCTGGAATAAAAAAGACTTAGGCAAAGATCCATACCAACAGGGGAAAAATGGATCTTTCCCCACCTTTCCCCATCAAATTGCTCTTTCTGCAAAAACAGCTGAAGGTGTAGAAGAGCTAAAAAAACGTTTAGAGACTCTATTATGGAACGCTCCTCCAGAAAATTACTCTCTGATGTTGAGCAAAAAACGGCATAAAAGCTGCTTAGAAAAGGCGGCCCAGTATGTACAAACAGTAGCAGATGGACTTTGCACCCTTCCCGCCTTTGAACTATTTGCTATTGATCTAAAAGAAGCGCTGCATCTTTTGAGCAATATGATTGGATCCAACGTAACAGAAGATGTACTATCCTCAATTTTCTCCCAATTTTGTGTAGGTAAATGAAACGAGCCAAAAAAATCCAACAGATTTTAGATCAATATATACCAGAGCCTCAAGGCGCTTTAAGCCACCAAAGCTTATATACCCTTTTGATTGCTGTACTTTTATCGGCTCAGTGTACCGACCGGGCAGTGAATTTAGTAACCCCTACTTTATTTAGCAAAGCAGACACACCAGAAAAAATGCTGGCATTAGGTGAAGAAGAAATTTTCAAGATCATCAAGACGTTAGGTCTTGCGCCTACTAAATCGAAAGCAATTGTGGGCTTATCCAAACGATTACTCGAGCAGTTTTCAGGAGAAGTGCCTAGGACATTAGAAGATCTACAAACCCTTCCTGGCGTGGGGAGAAAAACCGCCTCTGTTGTCTTATCACAAGGGATGGGTATACCCGCTTTTCCAGTGGATACCCATATCCATAGATGCGCAAATAGGTGGGGGCTTTCCGACGGCAGCTCTGTTCTTAAAACAGAAAAAGATCTTTGCCGTCTTTTTCCCAAATCTTCTTGGATCAAGCTCCACCTACAAATCATCTTATTTGCAAGAGCGTACTGCCCGGCAAAAAAACATGATGAAGCGAGCTGTCCTATCTGCTCAATATTGCATCAGCTTCCTAAAACGTAAGCGCTTTTTTCCAGCTGCCTATCGTTTCTCCTAAACGCACTTTTGTTTCTAAGCCTTGACTTGTATGCTCGAGTAAATCGGAAGAAAACTCCACCGCACCTTTAGGAAAAAGGGCAATCATGCAGGAGCCTCCAAAGGAAAAATAGCCTTTTTCTTCTCCTTTTAAGTAGCGTTTTTTTGGCGCGTAAGTCTGGATAATACTACCCACATTTGTAGCGCCGATTTCGATCAAAAGCATCTGCCCAAAAGCGCCGGTAAGCTCCGTTACAACCCGCGCATTTTCCCAAAGGTAGCCAATATTTTGCATCAAAGCAAGTGGGTTTACCGAATATAAAGGTCCGTTGATAGCCGCAGCTTTTTGGGGAACGCAGTCTACAGGAAAATGAAACCGGTGGTAATCGGCAGGACAAAGTCTTGCCAAAACTAAGCTTGCTGACCGGTAGGTTTCTGCTTTTTTCTTACTTTGTAAAAGAGAGGTTAAAGAAAAACTTTGCCCTTTGACATAGATCTGATCTACCTGATCTACATCGGGAAAAACAAGATACCTTCCTTCTGCAAAAGCGGCGATGGTTTGCTGTTTTTGATCAAACGGCCTTGCCGATAGTTTTAGTTTACGAATAAAAAATGCGTTAAACGAAGAAAATGTAGCTACAGGATCTTGAAATTCTTCTGGATCAATGGCATATTGCTTAATAAATGGTAAAATTTTTTTTCTGGAATACGAAGTTTTTTGTAAAGCGCCATACATGCGGGAAAAAAACGGCAATTTAGCAACGAAAAAGCGGGCTATAAAGACCCAAGGAATCAGCCAAAAAGAGCTTTTCCCATATAAAAAAAGGAGCGCTTTTTCTCCGTATATTTTTTCTTTCTGTTTTTTTTTAGAAACGCGATCAATATAATAAACGTTATTGTTGCGCCGCTTTACTCTTGAAAAAAAAGCTTTAATCATATATTATTTTAAATTACTATTACTAAAGGGCATAAAGAAATGTTTGGTCTATTAAAAAAAGTTTTTGGAACAGCCCAAAGCAGAAAACTTAGAAAATATCATAAAATTGTTGCTCTCGTAAACGATTTTGAAAAAAAATACCAAAGCCTTTCTGACCAACAGCTTTTTGAAAAGACCGATGAATTCAAAAAAAGACTGCGTAAAGGCGCTTCTTTAGACGACCTTCTTCCAGAGGCGTATGCTGCAGTAAAAAACCTTTGCCGCCGGCTGGTAGGAGAGAAAATCCATGTATCTGGCTATGAGCAAAAATGGGATATGGTCCCCTATGATGTCCAAATATTAGGCGCCATTGCCATGCACCACGGCTGCATCGCTGAGATGCAAACAGGAGAGGGAAAAACCTTAACCGCCTCCATGCCGCTGTATTTACACGCCCTTACAGAAAAACCGGTGCATCTCGTTACTGTGAACGACTATTTAGCGAAAAGAGACTGCGAGTGGATCGGCGTGATCTTTAAAAAGTTAGGACTTAAAGTAGCGTGCCTTACCTCCCATCTTTCTCCTCAAGAAAAACAAGAAATTTACAAAGCAGATATCGTATTCGGTACAGCTTCTGAATTTGGCTTTGAGTATCTTCGGGATAACTCCATGGCGCTGAGTAAAGAAGAGCAGGTACAACGGGGTCGATACTTTGTTATTGTAGATGAAATCGACTCTGTTTTAATCGATGAAGCCAGAACGCCTCTGATCATTTCTGGACCTAGTTCCAATAATAGGCAGATGTATGACCGGTTAAAAGATGGCGTTTCTCAAATCATCCGCAAACAAAAAGATCTTTGCCATCAACTTGCCTCTGAGGCCAAACGGGTGTTAGATGAAAGCAATCTGAGCCGCAAAAAAAACCCTGAAATGAAAGAGGCTTTTAAAAATCTTTGGCTTGTAAGCAAGGGAACTCCCAGAAATAAAACGTTAAAAAAACTAAGAGAAAACCCCGATTTACGTGCAGAAATCGACCAAATTGAAACCTATTTTTATTCTGAACAAAACAAAGAAGAAAAAGCAAAAACCCTTTCTAGTCTGTACATTATAGTAGATGAAAGAGCGTCTGAATACGAACTGACCGATAAAGGGATTCAGCTGTGGTTCAAACAGGAAAAGGGATCGGCCGACGATTTTGTGATGCTAGACTTAGGTTTTGAATATGCAAAAATCGATGAAAGCGCTTTATCTGAACCAGAAAAAATGCAGGCAAAAATCGATCTACGCATGCAAGATGCGGTTCGTAAAGAACGCGCGCACAACCTACGCCAGCTGTTCAAAGCGCACC
>CALBPE010000118.1 GCA_937899275.1 uncultured Chlamydiae bacterium | reverse complement strand
TTCCCTTGACCCTTGGACCTACGGTAGTAGACGGCTGTTTACATGGGTTTTTTGAGACTCTCGGCTTTATTGTTGCGGTTTCTTCTAGACGGGGGCTGAGCTTGTCTATGCATAAGCAAGATGCAAAGCTTCTGGTAAAAGAGATGGGCGTAGCTACTGCAAAGCATGTAGAGCTAACTTACTTACGATGGAAAGAAGATGCTAAAGGCTGCCTAGAGGAGGTGGTATCTAGTTTGCCTTCTCCCTGGTGGATAAAACCGGCTTCTTCTGGCTCAAGTATTGGCGTGAAAAAAGCGCATTCAGTAGAAGAGCTAACGCAAGCTCTTTTATCGGGTTTTACTATAGATAAAACCCTTCTTGTGGAAGAAGAGATACAAGGAAGAGAAATTGAAGTGGCGCTTTTGGGCGATGCAAGCGCTTTAAAAGCTTTTGATCCTGCCGAAGTATTTTCTGGAGAAATGCCTTATGACTATGAGGGAAAGTATGGTAAAGATCCCACCCCTTGTACTGCAAAAGCAGATCTGACCCTCGAGCAAAAACAACAGGTACAGCAGCTAGCAAAACAGATTTTTCACCGTTTTTCCATGCGGCACTTTTGCCGTATTGATTTTTTTCTAACGGAAAAAGGCGTTTGGTACTTCAATGAAATCAACGGTATACCTGCTTTTACCCCCACGTCTATCATGCCAAAAATATGTGCAGCTGCAGGTATGTCTGCTACAGATGTTATCGATCAAATCCTAGAATCTTGCCTACATGTCCAATACCACCAGCATCATATCTTATAAATGGGTCATTTTTTGGCTTATATTGAGTATTCCTGTGTTTTCAGGGATCCCTTTTGCCATCTACACGTTAGTGGGCTCTTATAGGCAAAAAATTGCGCAAGATCCCAGGTATCTTATCCAAAACATTTGCCAAACAGGTTCTAGAAAATGCGCGCTTCCTACGGAGTATTTAGCAGAGCTTTTAGAGCTTTCTTGTGATCAGCCCGATCATTTATACCAGATTAGTCTAGAGGAAAAAACCGCTTTACTGCAAAAAAGTCCGCTCATCCAATCGGCATCTGTTGCTATCATGCCTCCAGATACGCTGTACATCGATTATGAAGTGCATGTGCCTATTTTCCAATGGATAGAAAGGGAAAATACCGGCATCGATATCCAAGGGCGCCTACTGCCTTTGCAACCATTTTTCTTAAAAGACGATTTGCCAAAGCTCTCCTTAGGAAGCGCACCTGACGCTATCTATTTTGGGGGAATTCTTACATCGAAAGAAGCTGCTTTAGCCCTAAAGATCTACCAAATTTTGCAGGGAAAACCAGCTTCTTTGCAGCTAAAAAAAATTGATGTACGAAGAGCTTTTGCCCCCCATTTTGGCAGAAGAGAAATCGTTCTTATCATCGATGATGTAGTGGATAAACAGGGCGCAAAAGCGGTATTTCATAAAATTCTGCGTTTAAGCCGCAAGAATTTATCCCAGCAGCTGGGTAATTTTTTCGTTTTACGCGAAAAAATGCGCAGCGATTATTACAAACAGATCGAACTGGAAGAAGGGCAAGATCTAGTAGTGTTTTCGCCGCAAATCATCGATTTTAGGATCGATGAACTCGCGTTTATTCAAGAACATGGTAAGAGGTAATATGATTGTGATTTTATGGAGCGCATCTTCTGAAAAAGAGGCTAAAACAATCAGCCGCGGATTAATAGAAAAAAGATATGCCGCCTGCTCCTCGATGATTCCTAAAGTAGTTTCCATCTATGGATGGGATGGAAAAATCAACGAGAGCTCTGAGGTGTTAGTAGCGATCAAAACCCGCCCTGAAAAATATGCTGATGTGGAGCGCTACATTATAGAAAATAGCGCATACGATACACCAGAAATTGCAGAAATCAAGGTGACAAACGCATTGCCTGCCTACCTTTCTTGGCTAAAACAAATGGTAGACGCCTAATCACTCCTCTTCTCGAAGAATCAAGTCTTTGCAATCAGCAAGCTTATCAAAAGCTTCTGGTATCGATCCTCTTTCTGATAAAAAGAACTTGATTTCATCGATTTCTTTCTGCAATTTTTGTAAAAGCTTTGGGGAAATAGACTGCGTCAGTGTACTCGCAATCGGCTCCATATACGTATTAAACTCATGAAGATCTCTAGGTTCTTGTCCATGAGGTGGATAAATACAAATGAGGTGCTCTAGTTCCACAATAGATGAGATCACTTCTGCTTTGAGATTGTGTTTTTTTGTATCTTGGACTAACCGATCAATGCTACCTGGTAGCTCATCGATTTTTACCGATCCATCGTAAAGCCCCTCTTTTAGCCGCTGGAATTCTTCTGTGATCTTGCTGATTTCTTCATCAGATAGTACGCCGCGTTCTTCCATATGCATCAAAATCGCAAGGTCGAGAAAGGTGCGTTCATAGTCTTTTGGCTTTTTGACCACATACCCGATGGTTGTATGAATACTACTTGCGTAATAGCGCAGTCCTTTTTCATCAGGCTCTTCTCTGGGTAAAGAAGAGGAAGAATGTGGAGGTGTGGGGCCTATCCCATTGTGGTTTAACATAGTAAATATACAGATTGAATGGCATGTGTTCTTTACTTAATTTTAATTAAAATAGTAATTTATTAAACATTTTATTTGTATTTTTATAAAAATAATTAAATTTATTTTAAAATCAGATAAAAAATCCTTAACTTGAGGTGTGCTGCAAAAGAATAGTGTGTATAAACCAGATAGATAAAGCGGGGGTTAAATCTAGATTTTCCCGTTTTTATCTGGTTTCAGGTGTAAAAATAGTGCTTTTAGGATAAAATGCAAATTTAGCGAAATAATGACTTTTTTCCGTCAAGGCAAAAGGGGGCGCAAGAAAAAAGTGCATCCTCTATTCCAAGGACGGCAAGACAAAGTGAGGTGCAATTTGAAAGATTTTATCGAATACTTAGTGAAAAATATGGTGAATCATCCCGACCAAGTAGAGGTTCGCGTAACAGAAGAAGAACAAAAGTCTTTAGTAGAGATCCGCGTAGATCCAGAAGATGTGGGTAAGATCGTAGGAAAAAAAGGGCGCGTCATCCATTCATTAAGAACGATTGCGATGTCCATTGGGATGCGCTTAGGCCAAAAAATCCGGTTAGAAATCATACAAGAGTAGGTTTTATGCAATTTCAGGTAGAAGAAGTAGAGGGTAAGTACATTGTGCGCCTTCATGGAAGGGTGGATACGATTACCGCTCCTGGTATCGAGGAAAAGCTCCATTTGTTGTATAAAAAAGAGGCGGCCCATGTCTTAGTCGATTTTTCCGCTGTCGACTATCTGAGCTCAGCGGGGCTTCGTCTTCTTCTTTCTACATCAAAAAAAGCGAAATCCTCGCAGGGTAGTTTTGTGATTTTTTCCGTCGACGAAGACGTGTTAGAAATCATAAAGATGGCAGGCTTTGAAAGAGTGATTGCCATCTGTAAAAATGAGACAGAGGCTTTGCAAGCCGGCAGCTAACGATGCATTGATATGGGTGAAAGTAGCATTTTACAGAAAAAAAGTTTGCAAGAGCTTTTGTCAAAAATGTACCTGCCCCTATCGCAAAAAATCCCTCTTTTAGGGCCGAAGAAAAAAGTGATTGTGTTAGCTGGGCCTACTGGAGTAGGTAAAACAGAGCTTTCTCTTAAGCTAGCACATATTTTAGGCGGAGAAATTCTATCTGCCGACTCGATGCAGGTCTACCGAGGTATGGACATCGGTACGGCAAAAGTCTCAAAAAAAGTGCGTGAAGATGTGCCACATCATCTACTTGATATTGTAGATGTTCATGAACCTTTCAATGTGGCCACCTATTTTTCTATGGCGACAAAAGCTCTCGATGAGATCGTTAGTAGAGGGAACGTGCCTATTTTTGTAGGCGGATCTGGTTTTTACATCCAATCGATTTTATATGGGCCTCCTTTAGGCCCTAAATCAGATCCTAAAGTACGCAAGCAGCTAGAGAAAAAAATGGAGGCTCTGGGCTGTTCTGCTATGTATGAGCAGGTGCAGCTACTCGATCCAGAGTATGCAAAAACCATCACTGAAAACGACCGGCATAAAATCATCAGGGCTTTAGAGATCATGACGATTTCAGAAAAGAAGGTATCAGAGTTTAAAAGGCCATTGCAGATAAAAAATGATACCTATAATTTTCGTTTATGGTGTATGCATTATCCTTTGGAAACCTTATATCATAGAATTGAAAAGCGCTGCGTAGAAATGCTCGACCAAGGTTTTATCGATGAAGTGAAGCGGATGAAAAGCCTTGGATTAGAGCAAAACTCCCTGGCTGCGAAAGCAATTGGATATAAAGAAGCTCTAGAGTTTTTATCGAGTTTACAGGAAAAAGAAGACTGGGAATGGTTTTTATATTCTTTTATTCGCGCTTCTCGTAGATACGCTAAAAGGCAGTGCACCTGGTTTCGTAAAGACCCCCATTTTCGCTGGGTAAACTTAGAAAAAACGGGCAAAGAGCGCTTTATGGAATGTGTGCTACAAGACTATGAGCAGTCGATGTAGGAGAGGGTTTAGGGGGGAAATGTTTTGATAAAAAGAAAGGTTTTGATTAACCTTTTATCGTTTTTTATATTTTTTATGGAAAAATCGTGAGAATTTGCTGTGCAACCTAAAGACAATACCCAAGAAAATACGCAAGAAAACGCCACCGAGAATATTCCGGAAAACGCCAAAAAAACTTCAGGCGCAGAATCAAATTCTAATCCCCAAAAACCAGAAAAAACCAAAAATACCCGCTCTACAGAAGCTCTTATCGATGCTTACCCCGAGCTGAAACAAGTGTGGTCTACAGAGACTGCAATGGAAAAAAAAATCGCTGCTGCTTTAGATGGCATGCAGTCGGCTTTATCCAATCCCGATCAACCTTCATTTAAGAAGTTTTGGGATATCAGAAAACTGACTTTTCCTCTTTTTAAAGAGGAGCTTGATCCAGAGATCCGTGGATCTTTATGGCAAAAGTTTACCGAGCTTTCTGAGGAAGCTCGCAACTTAAAGGTGCTATTTGAAGAGCAGTCCTCTTTTGCAGTAGAGCAAATTGGTCTTGCGATCGATAGCGTAGAACGAGAAGTGGGAGAGTATGAAAAACATCTACAGGACGCCGATCCCGTAGAGATCCCTACGCTTTTTTTGTTCAAAAACCATGAAAAAATCTACTGCCAAACCCAAAAAGAGCTTTCTTTACTCAATGCGCTATCTTTAAGAATTTCTTCTTTAAGAAAAGAGCTGATTTCATCTGCTATGCGCATGAAGGAAAAAAATGCCTTTTTCAAACGGCTTTCCCGTTTATCAGATCAGGTGTTTCCTCAAAGGAAAGAAAAAATCGAGCAAATCTCTTCTCTTTTTGCTGAAGATGTAGAGCGTTTTATACAAGAAGAGTTCCAGCCAAAGAAAAAGCCTTTGTATGAACTCAAGCAGAGTATAAAAATTCTACAATCTACAGCCAAACTCTTTAGCTTAAATGCCAAAACTTTTTCCTCTACGCGTAAAAAACTCAGCGCTTGTTGGGATGAGATTAAGCAAAAAGAAAAAGCGCGAAAAGAAGAGATTCAGGTGAAAAAAGAGCGCTCTAAAGAAGAAAAAGCGCAAATTGCAGCAAAAATCGAAGAGATGCTTGCTGGAAAAAAAGATCTTTCTTCTAAGGCGTTTGCCGAGAAGCTCAGTCAGATTGAAAAAGACGTGAAGTCTGCTTCTGTTACAAGAGAGGATAAAGAAGAGCTTTTTGAGCGTTTATCTGCGCTAAAAAAGCCTTCGCAAAAAGTTCCCGATGCCTATGAAGAGACCCGGTCGATTGACAATAGAATTGCCCATCTGATCGAAAATAAAGTCTCTATGGATTTAGAGGATCTTTACGATTATGTCGATCAGTTAGATCGACAAATCGATAAAACCCCCAACTCTTATGCAGAAAAAAACCGAATCAGAGAAGCGCTTTCCCCCTTGAAGTCTTGGGTGGATAAAGAGTGCAATCTTCGGTTAGAAAACGCGCTTAGCGCGGAAGAATATCCCTTAGAGGAATTTGAAAAACTTCTACAATTCACAAAAAAAATCCGCGCAAAAATCAAACGCAATCTTGAAAGGCAGCAAAAGAAAAGCCGCGGGACAGGATTTGATTTTGCGATGGCTATCGGATATCAGGAACGTTTTCTCGAAGAAAAAAAGCGGTTAGATCATATCGATGCATCCATCGCAGCTTTAGAAGAGAAAATAACCGATCTTACCGGTGATTTGTAGGTAGCTATGGTTAGTGATTCTCGCATACTGTATGTATTTGACTTAGATAAAACGTTACTTACAAAAAATGCGAGTTTCCTATTTTATAACTATTTGCTAGAGAAAGGGGTGTTTCCTCTTTCTCTAAAAAGAAAGGCGGCATTTTATCATATCATGCGAAAATGCCGCCTTTTTTCTATGGAACAGTTCCATGAAAAAGTATTTCAGGTGTTTTTACAAGGAACGCCTTTCACCTCGATCGATCAGCATGCAGAAGATTTTGTAGAAAAGGTATTTGAAGAAGTTGTTTGCCCTAAAATAGGCGCTTTTCTAAATAAAGCGCAAAAAGAAGAGCAAAAAATTCTTCTTCTTTCCACATCTCCCGATTTTTTAGTCGGACGGTTTGCTAAGAGGTTTGGCATCTCTACTTGGTCTTCTTCATCGTATCTCGTAGATAAAGAAAATAGGTTTTCTAAGATCGCTACCACCATGACCGGCGCTTTAAAGGCAAAAACAGCTCTTTCTTATCGAGATACATGGGGCATTTCTAAAGAAGCTATCTATGCATTTTCTGATAGCAGTGAAGATGAGCCTCTCCTTCGTTTAGCATCTACTGCCTATGTCATCCGGCCTAATAGAAGGCTGAAAAATATGCAGAAAAAGCGGGGCTGGATCTTACTTTGAAAATAAAGAAAGTCCACCTTAATACAGAGATCTTGGGCTTGGAGATATCGCAAAATAGAGCCCAAAAGGCGGGAATATAGCGCCTTTGCTCTCACTAAAAGTAATGGATTATATAAGAAAAAAAAGATTATATTTATAAAAATATGGATACAATACAGTTTATTGCTCAAAGAATTTACGAAAAAAAAGGCTTCAATATTTTTGCTGTTGATGTAAGAGGCCTTTCTTCAATGACCGATTACCTCATCATTGCAGAAGGCAATGTCGACCGGCATGTCCTCTCGATTGCGGAAGAGCTTTCGGCAGAATTGAAGGAAAAAGGAGAAGTGGCGATTCATATCGATGGCAAAGAAGAAGGCGACTGGGTCGTAATGGATTATGGGAATTTCATGATCCATTTATTTACCCAAGAACTCCGCTCGAAATACCAATTAGAAAGGTTATTTCCCAAAGGAAAAATCATCGATTTGCAGCTCAACACCTCCTATGATGAACAGATTTCTGGATGAAATTCAGCAGATAAGACATGTTGTATCTTCATGGCGTCTGTTGTTAAACCACATGGCAGAAGGTCATTATAACGAAGCGCAAATGGCCGCTTTTTTATCTTACGTAGATATCGATGGTATATCTACAAAAGAGATGCTCTACACAATCGATTACCTACTAGAAAAACAAAAGCTGAAAAATAAGGTCAACATCATCGATCTAGCGGAGCCCTTTTTAGGGTTAGCCGCCACCTGGATGCTGCAAGGGATGCCAGGTTTTTTTGTGCGCAGTTTGCTGCAACGCTCTTTTCCTTTTGGGTCTGCAGATCTCATGCAATCTTTAGGCTTTTCTTTGCATGGGTTAAAGCATGCTGAAGACGCCCCTTTTTTTCTCTACGACCATCCTTTAGAATGGCATACCCGATCTACTAGAAAAAGTTTAGGTCTTCCCACCTGGTTAGATCGCGCATTTGTGCTAGCGACTTTTGATCAGCCCTATGTAGTGCGCTATGCAAAAAAGGGGGATTTTATCGAAGCGGTAGATGTAGTTAAAAAAAGAGGGTCTACTCGGGGTATATTACTGTATGAAAATGTGTGTCTAGAAATTGATCAAAACCAGGTAGTAGAAAAAAAGTTGGCGCTTTTCGAGGAAAAAGCTGCTTCTTTTTTTATCACAGACGAAGTACAAAGAGCTTACCGTTTTTTTGAAGGTGGGGGCCGGGATCTAGAGATCGCCCAAATCCTTGCAGGCTACGCCTGTCAGCTTGTAGGGAAATCTCCTCCTTCTTTACTCGATGCAAATCGCTATGCAGTCCAAGGATTTGAAGAAACTCCTTGTAAGATTACTTCAGAATAATTCTTACTCATGAGATACTAACGAGGAAAAATAGATGAATGTAGGTGGTGCAAGATGAAAAAAAGGCGCGTTGTAATCACAGGGCTAGGTGTTGTCAGCTGTTTTGGTACAGATGTGACTTTTTTTTATGATCAGCTACTTAAAGGCGTCTCTGGTGTAAAACCGATCACCTCTTTCGATGGCTCTTCTTATTCGACTCAGTTCGCTGCAGAGATAACAGAGTTTTCTACAGAAGGCTACATAGAAAAAAAACTGGCAAGAAGAGTGGATCCTTTCATCCAGTATGCGATTGTTGCAGGAAAAAAAGCGCTAGAAGATTCTGGTTTACAAGATAATTTTTCTCCTGAAAAAACAGGCGTCATCATCGGATCGGGTATGGGCGGTATGAGCGCTTTTGAACAAGGCGCAGTGACGGAAGAGCATCACGGATATAGGCGCCTTACCCCATTTTTCGTTCCTTCCATCATCACCAATATGGCTGGAGGTATGCTTGCTATCGACTGTGGTTTCACAGGGCCTAATTACTCGATTTCTACTGCCTGCGCTACAGCGAATTATTCTATTTTAGCAGCAGCGGAAAAAATCCAGTACGGTCTAGCAGATGTGATGGTTACAGGTGGAACAGAAGCTGCTATCAACCCGATCGGTATGGCTGGTTTCATGTCGATGAAAGCGCTTTCCACAAGGAATGATGACCCAATGTCAGCTTCTAGACCTTGGGATAAAAACCGGGATGGATTTGTGATGGGAGAAGGGTCAGGTATCTTGATTTTAGAAGAACTAGAAGCGGCAAAAAAACGGGGCGCTAAGATTTACGCAGAATTTCTAGGAGGCTATGCAAACTGCGATGCGTATCATATCACCACTCCTAGACCTGATGGAAAAGTGGTGCAGCAGTGTATAGAAGGGGCGCTAAAAAATGCCCATGTCGTTCCCACAGACGTCCATTACGTTAATGCACATGCAACATCTACAAAAGCGGGTGATCTTTGTGAAGTCCGCGCGCTGCAAGCGTTATGTAAAGACCATACGTCATCTATTGCTATCAATAGCACAAAATCATTGATAGGACACACTCTAGGCGCTGCAGGCGCTTTAGAGGCGGTAGCGACTATCTTAGCTGTTCAAACAGGTAAAATCCACCCCACACGCAATTTGGATAATCCTGAACCAGAATGCGCCCATCTGGAGCTTTGTAAGCAAGCCCTTGAAAAGAAAAATATGGTCGCAGCTCTTTCGAACTCCTTTGGATTTGGAGGGCATAACTCCACTTTGGTCTTTGGGCCTTATGCGTAAGGAGCGCTCTTACGGCATCATCGCTCTGCAAAAATCTTCCACTTTCTGGAATATTCTGCTGATCCAACATACCTCTTCTTTGCACTGGGCTTTTCCTAAAGGAAGGCCTGAAGTAGGCGAAGCTCCTTTAGATACAGCAATAAGAGAGCTCAAAGAAGAAACGGGTTTAAACGTTGTTAAACTACTCTTAAACGCCCCTTTTACCGAAGAGTATCGGTTTTTTCGGAAGGGAGTAGAAACTCATAAACAAGTGGACTACTATCTAGCAGAGGTAGAAGGGGAGTTAGAGATTTGTCCCCAAGAAATTGTCCAAGCCTCTTGGCAATCTTTTGCTGATGCAAAACATGTGTTGACCTACCCAGAAAGCATCCGGGTACTATCTACGGTGGAAAGCTTTTTACACACCTAGGAAAGTTCCAGGAAGGTTCATGAGTAGATGTACACCAAATCAAGGCGCACATCTATCAGTTTTACTACTGCAATAGCACATGTCCTACTGCAGATTAAAGAAGTTTACCAGGAAACTTCTCGTTAAATACTGTAAATATTTTCGACGTTTGCTCTGTAGGAGTGGGCGTGATTTTTCTTTTTTTCGCTCCAGAAGCTCCAGAAGCTGAAGCTCCTTGCACCCAGGTAAAAGCGCCTTTTGCGACTTCTGTCGTATGTTGAGCCGACTTTTTCAATAAGCTACTTGGTGAAGCGGGCTTAGAAGAGGGGTTATGGCCGTGATTTTCAGGATTTTGGGATACTCTTTGGATCATATATTCTCCTGTCTGTGAGTAAAATTGCTACCTCACTTATAGCAAATATTTTATTTAACGCAAGGGGCAAGACTTACGATCTTGGAAAAATTTTTTGAGATAGCTCATCTACCTTTTTGGCGACTTCAGGTAGATGTTTTGAAATCTGACTTTGATGGCGCATTTCGCGCGCTATCGTATTTTGTAAACGCCTACAAAGAGTTGAAGTAGGAGGTATTCTAGACATATCATCACCCTTTTTTAATATATCTTAATAATAAAATCTAAAAGCATTTTATTAAAATAAAAATATTAATAAAAGCTAACATCTTTATTTATTAACAGTTTAGGTGGTGAAAAAATATATAAATTAAGAGGATATTATCTAAAATTGTGCAGCCTGCATGCAAAAAAGCGCTTGCAAAACCTAGGGAACCATCCAAGGATACAAGAGCCAATTTCCTTCAAATAAAGCGGGCTTTACAGCGGAAAAACTGAATTTCCCAAGCATTTTCTGTCGCAGCGTTTGTACTTTACCTCTTGTAGAACTGGTAAAGGCATGGCGTAAGATAAAAAGCGTTCTAGCTTTTTTAATTGAGCTCTTCACGTTTATTGCGTCTTTTGTAGATGTATTTGCATTGGGAGCTTTGCCGTTTTGATATAGCCCCTCAAGATCTTCGTTGATTGTTTGTATCGCCTTTTGAATATCTTTCTTGTATGTTTTCATTCGCATCATCTTCAGTGCAGTTTCTTCGCTATCGATATGGTATGTTTTACATAAATCTCGCGCTTTTGATGAAAAATCCTGAGTGAATTTATGAAATAAATAGAAGCCTAACGCATCTTTTCCACTATCGGCAACTAATGTGGGACGTATTTCTGTTGAAAAGTATTGAGAGCTCAAGAAGTCGGATAGATCGGTATTTTCTGTAACATCGCCAAAGGTACTGATCCAATCTCTATGTTGGTCCTGATTTTTATCGATCCACTTTTCAATTGCTAATTCGAGCTTGTCAGACATATTCTTTACGTCTTCAAAAAGCAAAAATGCCCCTATTGTTAGTAATAGCATTGCAGTAAAGGGAATCGTATAAATAAAAGAAGCTGCGCTGACGGAAATTGCCAAAGCGGTTAATGCAATCGATGTGATCTGTAAAAGCCTATATGTATTTTGAAATGTCTTTACGTCAGATCGATCGGAAATAATAGGGGGAAAGTCAATAGGTTTAAAGCAAATCAAGGAAGGCATAGGTAGCTCCTAAGCATTTAGATCATTTTTTCTTTAGGTTTAATTGCTCTAGGAAGAGCATTTCCAGGCTATCTAATATAAAAACACCAAGCTAAAAACGCTATCAAAAAACCTAGGGAACCATCCAAGAACGGAGAAGTAAGTTTCCTTCAAATAAAGATTTTTTTGTACTAGCGATATTGAAGCCTTTGCTGACTGCTTTTTCTAATTTATGTATATCGTGTTTCGAATTGCGGAGCTCCATTGGATGCTCGAAAATGTATTTAAATAGATAAACGGCTGCTGCTTGGTTCACCTTGTCTCGGACTTTTTGTGGAGTTTCTGTCGTTGTGACTTCTAATGGTTTTCCTGTTGAGTATAACTGCTGAAAGTATTTG
Organism: uncultured Chlamydiae bacterium; assembly: GCA_937899275.1. GTDB lineage: Bacteria > Chlamydiota > Chlamydiia > Chlamydiales > SM23-39 > CALBPE01. Next base: position 5,035 of record CALBPE010000118.1, on the reverse strand, counting down.
TCGTATTCTTTGTTGCTGATATGCAAATTGGAATCGTTTGCTAATTTGCAGATGTGTTGAGGAAAGAGTTTTGGAAATGTGCGCACTAGGTGTCTTTTAGAACAAGGTGGATAGCCAAACTGTTTCAAAGTCCCCGAAATAATCTTTTCGCATTTTTTTCTAAATGCAATAAAAACTTCTGTTTTTGTGGATCCTGGATCGATTTTACAAATAGAACGAGCCCACTCTACGTATTTTTCTTTATTTTGATCGATCCAGCTTTTTAGAACGTTGGGAGCATTTAGGGAAATGTTTCTTACATCTCGAAAAAAAGCTGCCGCTGCTATTGTGACTAAACCGGTTGCAGCCAAAGGAATGGTGTAAACAAAAGAAGCTGCAATCAAAGAGGCTGCTAAAGCGGCTAATGCGATAGATGTGATCTGTAAAATTTTATAGTTCTTTTGAAATGCCTTCACATCGGGGTTCTTTGCAATTTCATTATGAAAAGAAATCGGCTCAAGGCAAATAATAGAGCTCATATACATCCTGCATTTTAAGGTGATTTGGTAAATATTTTACCATTTTTGGATAGAGCTTTTCAATGGTTATTAAATTTGTGATGGATTTATCTTTTATATAATGAAAATATTTTAACTAAATTTGTATCATACTGATGATATCTTGAGATATTTGATATACATTTCTTCATAGTTTAGCCTCAAATCTTCTAGAAAATAATTTTAGTACGCAAGAGTTATGCCAATTAGCTTGGCTTTGTCGATTTGCGGCGCTTCTAAGTGAATAAAAAGGTATAGAATAGGGAGATATTGTCTGAAATTTTCTGAGATTGGCGGTAATCCGCCTACAAAAAGGCGCTGTCAAAAAACCTAGGGAACCATCCAAGAACGGAGAAGTAAGTTTCCTTCAAATAAAGCGGGTTTTAAAGCTGCAAAGCTGAACTGCGTAAGCACTTCCCTCACAACTTTTGCTATTTCAATTAATGATTGACTATTAGCTGGTTGCCCCATTCCGAATATGCTTACCATAGATGGGTTCGCTAAGATTAGCCATTCAGGACAATCTTCAAAAAGATTTCGAAAAATCAAGAGCGTTGTGCCTTGTTTAATTTCCTCTTTCACCTTTTGTGCCTCTTTTGGAGATGCTGTCGCATTCGAAATATGTCCTTTTGTGCGTAGTTCCTCAATTTCTTTATGAAGCTTTTTCTCTGACGTATCTGAAAATGGTTTGTTATTAGAATCCATTTCAAGGGCGATCTTTTTTGATGCTGGTGAGAGGTATCGAGAAAATTTAATACTTAGATCACCGGCTAAACGCTTTTCTGCGGCAGCACGATCTGTGCTGTAGTTTTTGAGGTATGCTTCTCTCAAGAACGCATCCTTATCGCTACCTTTTGGAATATTTCCAAAAGCTTTGATCCAATCCTCGTGATGTTCTTTGTTTTTATCAATCCAATGTTCAATCGCTGATCTGACTTTGCTGGGCATGCTTCTTACGTCTCGGAAAAGAAGAGCTGCTCCTATTGCGAGTGAAACGGTTACAGCTAAGGGAATCGTATAAACAAAGGAAGCTGCGATGACAGAAGTTGCCAAAGCGGCTAGTGCAATTGATGTGATCTGTAAGATCTTATATTTTGTCTGAAACGCCTCTACCTGAGGTCGAGAGCAAATAATGGGGGGAAAGGTAAGGGGTTTAAAAAGAATCATACACACGCTAACTTATAGTAATTAATATATTACTCGAAACAAACTTTATTTGGAATTTATTTAGGTTTTTTTATTAAAATTCCTTTTGCAGTTCTGTCTTAAATATTCTTGCAAATAATCTTGGTGTCGAAGAGTCATACTAAGCAGCTTACCTTCTTCTGTTTGCGGCGCTTCGTGCAAATCCAAGATCAATACGGATTAGTGTAATGGCCAGGTTTGCATCTTCAGGAAAATTGACGTCTATGTTCCAGGGGAGCCTGGTTTCTATTGTTCAATGACTTCTAACCATTTCTCCTGTTTTTTCTGGAGTCAGTTATTGCCCCTTTCCTCCTTGTTGTTCTAGCAAAGGCCTAAAATATGTAATTTCTCACGCTTTCCAGGGTAAATTTATTGTATATATCTTTATGCAGAAATGTATTAAATTAAATGGAGATAATTTATATTAAATATAAAGTTAAAGTGCATTTAAATTATTAATATGAAATTTAGTGAAGTATTACTTTCAAAAGAACACATGGAGCGCCCATTTTCTCATCAAATGCCAAATGGGAAAATACTATGTACAACGGAAAAAAAGATGCAAATCATCGCGCTTTCCGTACTAGTTGGGATTTTTACCCTTGGAATAGGCGGCGTCCTATTATTTTACTCTTTAGCTGCCAAGTATAAGGTCGAGCAGATTAAAAAATTTGAATTAGCTAGCCAAAAAACCAAACGTTCACCTCTTTCCAATATGTTGATGGGTGAAATTTGTGCATACCTTCCTGCTCCCGACTTAAGTAGATTGGCTAGAGTGAATAAACGGCTAGGAGCTATTGCTAATAAAAAATTAATCATGAGAGAAGTAAACCAACTGAACTGGAATCTGGGCTTGAATGAAGCTCATCTAGATATTCAAAGTGCAAATAAATACCTTACAAAGCTTTTTACAGCCGTCAAACTGCTCGGAAAAAATTATACTCTACCCAGTGGCGTATGCGTATACTGCAACACTTCCTCTTGGATTCCCTTCTTTTTTAAAGAAGTAAATGCTAGAAAAACCGCCGGCAACCTACATTTCCTAACCAAACTTCAGCTTAATGGGTTATTACTAGATGCTAGCGGACGAGGCCATACGGGTATTGTAAAATTGCTTTTTCAGTATCATGCAGATATTAACGCGGCTACCCAAAGCAACAAGGGGGTTTTGCACTTTGCTGTACTGTCTGGGCGTTTAAGCGTCGTTCAATACCTTCTCAAACGAGGAGCCAACCCAAATAAAGCAGACAATATCCGTGAGACACCACTACACAGGGCAGCATACAAAGGTTATTTCGCAATGGTAAAATTGCTTCTTCAGTATCGTGCAAATATTAACGCGGTTAGTCAAAAAGGCTGTACTCCCTTGCACTATGCTGTGCTATCTGGGCGTTTACGCGTCGTTAACCACCTTCTCCAACAAGGAGCCAACCCAAATCAATTAACCAATGACAATAATACACCGCTACACTACGCAGCATATCATGGCCGTTACGAAATTGCTGCATTACTCCTTTGGCATCATGCAGATGTTACGCGAGTTAACAACAGGGGCCAAACACCTCTTAGTAGGGTTTCTGGCCTAAGCCGCGACAACAACTTAGCCGAATTACTTAGAGTAAATGCAGAAATAAGGTCGATTGCTTAAATTTAGGTAGTACGAAATCGTATTTAAGTCTTCGCATTTTCTTACTAAAAACGCAGGGCGTTTTTAGTAAGATCCCTTTACAGTTCCATCTCAAATATTCTTGCAAATAATCTTAGTGTCGAAGAGTCATGCTAAGGAGCTTGCCTTATTCTGTTTGCGTCGCTCGGGTAAATCCAAGATCAATACAGATTAGTGTAGTGGCCAGGTTTGCTCAGGAAAATTGACGTCCATGTTCCCGTATAGCCGGATTTCTATTGGCCAATGACTTCTTGCCATTTCTCCTGTTCTTCTAGGGTAAATTCATAAAACAGGTTTTTCTATAAAAAACGTATGATTATTAAAATCAAATACTTAAATATTTAATTATAAAAATAATTGTTTACATTTAAATAATAAAGTTATATAATATACAAAAATATTAAAAACATTTTTAAATTAATATGGAATCAAACGGTATATTATTTACAGAAAGTCATAGGAAGAATCCATTTTCTCATCAAATGCCAGGTGGGCAAATACTATCTATAACAACAGAAAAAAAGACGCAAATCATCGCGCTTTCTATACTAGTTGGGATTTTTACTCTTGGAATAGGCGGCGCCCTATTATTTTACTCTTTAGCTGCCAAGTATAAGGTCGAGCAGATTAAAAAATTTAAAAGCGAAGCTGCTAGAGAGACTAACCTTTCATCTATTTCCGCTGAATCGTTAAGTAACATTTGTGCATGCCTTTCTACTTCCGACTTAAATAGTTTGGGTAGAGTGAATAAAGAGATAGGAGCTATTGCTAATAAAAAATTAATACAATTAGCTGGCAAAAGAACCAACCTTTCTGGAAAAAAAACTAACCTTTCATCTATTTCCGCTGAATCGTTAAGTCACATTTGTGCATACCTTTCTGCTTCCGACTTAAGTAGTTTGTCTAGAGTGGATCAACAGACAAGAGCTATTGCTAATAAAAAATTAATCATGAGAGAAGTAAACCAACTAGGCTGGAATCTGGGCTGGAATGAAGGTAATCTAGAGATTCAAAGTGCAAATAAATACCTTACAGAGCTTTTTACAGCCGTCAAACTACTCGGAAAAACTTATACTCTACCCATTAAAGTATGTGTATACCACGAGAATTCCTATAGGGTTCCCTTCTTTTCTAAACAAGAAGTAAATGCTAGAAGAACCGTCCATAACCTACATTTCCTAACCGAAGCTCAGCTTAATACGTTATTGCTGGCTGCTAGTAAACGAGGCGATATAGGTATTGTAAAATTACTTCTTCACCAGGGAGCAGATATTAACGCGGCTGATGCAAGAGGTGAGAGGCCTTTGCACTATGCTGTGCTGCATGAGCGTGTAAGCGTCGTTAAATACCTTCTCGAACAAGGAGCTAACCCAAATCAAGCAAACAATATCGGTGAGACGCCGCTATACAGAACAACACACAAAGACAACAGGGCAGCATACAAAGATCATTGCTTAATTGCTAAATTACTCCTGGATAATGGTGCAAAGATTGATGTGACTGACGAACTAGGTAAGACACCACTACACTGGGCAGCAAGAGGAGGAGGTTGCTGGGGTTACCAGCACGTATACAACGGTCATTTCGCAATGGTAAAATTACTTCTTAGCAAGGGAGCAGATGTTAACGCGGCTGACGGAGAAGGTAA
>CALBPE010000117.1 GCA_937899275.1 uncultured Chlamydiae bacterium | reverse complement strand
ACAAGGTATCTTTCCTTGTATGCGCGTCTCTGCGGAGTGACATGTTGTTTGTCATACCTGCAAAAATTGTAGGTCTAACTCCATGCATCTTTGTCCCTATACCAAAGGGATAGGTATTCAGATCGATGGATGTTTCGCTGAATACATCGTAGTTCCCGCTTATAATGTCATTGAAATTCCTCCTTACGTATCCGATGATATAGCCTCTATATTAGATCCTTTAGGCAATGCTGTGCATACCTGCACGCATTTTCCTTTAGCGGGAAAAAATGTATTGATCACAGGAGCTGGCCCTATCGGATTGATGTCTGTACTCATTGCGCAATTTCTAGGTGCCAATCATATTGCTATCTGTGATCCAAACCCCGAAAGAAGAACGATTGCCAATAAATATCAACCATCTCTTGTTTACGATCCTATGGAAACTTCTGTAGAAGAGGTGGTAGCGACGCTGCCTATTGATGAGGGATTTGATGTTGGTCTAGAAATGTCAGGATCAGAAAACGCCCTTGCATCGCAGGCAAAAGCCCTACGACCAGGAGGCAGCTTAGCTCTTTTAGGTATTTTTCCTAAAAATATTCAAGTGGATATGAATCAGCTGATTTTCAAAGGAATCTCCATTCAGGGTATTTATGGAAGAAAAATGTTTCACACTTGGCATCAAGTTTTTGGTCTAATCGAAGCTGGTTTAGATGTATCTTCTACCATTACTCATAAAAAAAGCTTTCAAGTTATCGACGAAGCATTTTCCCTTATGCAAAAAGGCGCATCGGGTAAAGTGCTATTGAACTGGCAAAAAGCTCCTTTGGTAGCTGCTATCAAAGAAAGTGCCGCTGCTCGAGTGTAAACACTTTTATAGGCTGCTTTCTTCCACGCAATTCTACGTATCCTAAATCCTTCCAAGAAAAGTCGTTTTCTATAGCGCTTTTTGTATCTTCAGATACAAGAATAGGCGCTTTAAAATCCTTTGTTTTTTTTTCTATTCTTGCTGCTACATTAACGGCGTCGCCTATAGCGGTATACTCCATCCTTTCCTCTGTACCAATATTGCCAACAATAGCATGTCCAGTATGTATGCCAATTCCAATTTGTAGTAATGGTTTTTTCTCTTCTGCCCATTTTTTTAACAAAAATGCGATGGTTTTTTGCATAGCAATAGCGCAATTCACCGCACGTTTTTCCTGATCGGGATCATGCAAAGGTGAGCCAAACTCAACCATAATCCCATCACCAATAAACTTATCTAAAGTTCCTTTATGCGCAAAAATTGTATCAAGCATATAACCGAAATACTCATTTAGAAGACAAACCACTTTTTCAGGACAAAGGTCTTCTGCCAGCTTGGTAAATCCTCTAATATCTGCAAAAAGCACCGTGATTTTTCGGCTTTCCCCCTGCAGTGATATCTCTGCTTTTTCTTCTAAAATTTTGTCTAAAACAGGTTTAGATACGTATCTTGAAAACGTCTTTTTAATATGGTCTCTTTCTAAAAGACCTTTACGCATCTCATCCATTGAATGGGCCAGCTGGTGAAATTCATCATTGGTGGAAAGAAAAATTGGGGTATGTAAGTCCCCTTTTTTGATTTT
>CALBPE010000116.1 GCA_937899275.1 uncultured Chlamydiae bacterium | reverse complement strand
CTACAACGCCTGGATCTTCAATTTTTTTGTGGTTGGGATCTGATGGCATTTTTTTCACAAGTTTTTGCATTCTATCGATGGGATCTTTTAAAAAGATAGCGTTACCTAAGGTTTTACTCATTTTACTCATCCCATTTGTACCCGGCAGCCTAGGGTGTTTTGGTAAATACGGTCTTGGCTTCACAAGGACATCTGTATGGTAGGTGCGATTGAATTTTTCCACTAAAGATCTTGTCTCTTCAATCATCGGCACCTGGTCGCTACCAACGGGGACAATACTTGCTAAAAACGCCGTGATATCTGCTGCTTGAAATACCGGATAAACCATAAACCCTGCAGGAACATGCTCACCAAATCCTTTCTGTACGATTTCTTCTTTAACCGTAGGATTATGCTTCAGGCGGTTCCATGTAACGAGATTTAAAAAGTAGGTGCCAATTTCAAATAAAGCGGGAATCTGTGATTGAATAAAAATGGTCGTTTTTTCAGGATCAATTCCCACAGACAAATAATCGATTGCTACTTCTATTACATGAGCTTTGATTTGATCGGGGCATTTTGCATGATCGGTAAGCGCTTGAGCATCTGCAATCATGACAAACTGAGTATTTTCTTCTTGTAAAAGAACCCTGTTTTGCAAGGAGCCTACATAGTGGCCCAAATGGAGGGGACCTGTTGGTCTATCCCCTGTTAAAATCACTTCTTTTTTTGGTGGACTTATAAAATCTTTTAGGTCAGCTGTCATAGGATATATTAGGTAGAGTAATCGGTAGTTACAATAACTACTTTCCCTATTTGTCGTAAAGATGCAAGAATAGAAATCCCTTGTCAACATGTATCCATATATGAGATGAGATGAAGCATGAACGATACATTCCCAAAAGAAATTGGACGATATAAGATCTTGAAAAGGATCGGTAAAGGCGGGATGGGAGAGGTGTTTCTCGCCTATGATCCTGTGTGCGAAAGAAACGTTGCATTAAAATGCATACGCAAAGATCTCCAAGAAAAAAAAATGATCCGATCCCGCTTTTTGCGAGAAGCTAGGATTGCAGCGCAGCTTACCCACCCATCTATTGTTCCGATTTACAGCGTTCATGCAGAAGCTACTTATCTTTACTACACAATGTGCTTTGTGGATGGAGAAACCCTGCGTAAGATCCTACGCGACACTAAAGAAGCAGAGCAAAAAACAGGCCAGATCCATCCGATCGGTGGATCGATTCCTACTCTTTGCCAAATGTTCATGAAAATCTGCGAAGCTGTTGCCTATACGCATTCTAAAACTGTGCTGCACCGCGATTTAAAACCAGAAAATATCATCATCGGAAAGTATGGAGAGGTGATGATCTTAGACTGGGGTATTGCTGATTTTGCAAGGGTACAAAAAAAGGGATCAAAAACAGGGAAAGTCGCAGGCACTGTAGCGTACATGGCCCCAGAAAGAGCCCTTGGCGAAAAAGCAAATTACCAGACAGACATCTACTCTTTGGGCGTGATTTTATACCAAATTTTAACCTTAGAGCTCCCCTTTCAACGAGGGAATCTACAAGCGTTTCGTAAGTATTTATCGGAGGAAAAATACATCGATCCGATTGAAATTGCCCCTTACCGAGAGATCCCGCATGAGCTATTAGACATCGTAAAAAAATCCCTTAGTTTTCATCCAGAAAACCGCTACCACACCATGGAAGAGCTCATCTACGATATGCAAAATGCAATGCAAGGAAAACCCTATTGGATGCTAGTTACTAAACTCGACACCCAAAAAGCCGATGATTGGGAATTTCAAGAAAATATCATGATTGCAAAACATACCGCAATTACCCGTCATACAGATATTGTAGAATGGGCCGCGTTGATGGTTTCAAAACATAATTTTTCTGGCAATATACGGATTGAGGTATCGTTAGAGCTTTCTTCTGAAAGTGCCGGCATAGGCATTATTTTCGGCGTACCTGAATCTGCCCGAAGACAAAGCCTACAAGAAGGATACTGCCTTTGGGTATCTTCAGATCCTTGTAAAGTACAGCTTTTCCGCTCCAATGTTCTTGTCATCGATCATAGCATGGAACAAGCGCCTGAAAAAAAGCAGCACATCATTATTGAAAAGTCCCACGAACATATCCGCTGTTTTTTTCAAAATACCCAAATCTTTACCTACACCTCAAGCCTGCCTTTAACTGGAGCGCATGTAGGTATCTTACATCAAGATACAGAATTTCATATTCATGATTTTTCTATTTATAGCGGCTCACAAAGCCTCATGGTCAACTGTCTTGCGATACCCGACGCTTTTTTTGCTTGTCAAGACTATGATGCAGCTCTACTTGAGTATAGACGTATTGGCAGAGCTTTTCCCGGAAGAGCTGAGGGAAGAGATGCTTTATTCAAAGCAGGCATCACGCTATTAGAAAAAGCAAAAAGCGAGAAAAGCCATACAAACAGCCTCTACCTACAAGCTTTAGATGAATTTGAGCTGTTGCATTCCACACCAGGCGCTCCTTTAGAATACCTTGGAAAAGCGCTGACTTATAAAGAACTCGAGGATTACGACGAAGAGGCTAAGTGTTTAGAGTTTGCCCTCAAAAAGTTTGCGAAACATCCCTTACTACCAATTCTAGAAGAACACATCGTTTTTAGGATGCATGAAAGCACTGCTTACAGCAGAAAAGCTGCTTATAAAATTATTCTTCTTGTAGTGCGCTATTTTCCGCAAACCCTTCGCGGTAAAGAAGCAAAAGTGCTCATTGCTAGTTTAGAGACGCACTGGCAAGAGCTCTTTTTTATCGAAAAACAAGAGGCGCACCCTGTGACTCTTCTAGCCATCATCCTCTCTTTTTGGACCGACTCTAAAGCCTCTTTACTCGAAGTGATTGCCAGCTTAAAGAAAAAACATCCCATTGGACATACCAACTTAGAAAATGCGCTTTTTGGGTTAAGCGAACTCGGATACTACAGCGACGTGCGGGCGATTTTAGATACCATGCGCTCGCTTTCTACAAACCCCTTTTTGAAAAGGGGCCTTTCTCTGATCAAATGCACCATTTTAAAAGATAACGCAGCGATTCAAACGGTATTTTCCAAAACAGAAAACGGTTTAGATAAAAAACAAATCCGCGTGCTGATCCACCTCATTAAAAAACTACTACTTCGAAGGGAATATGGAAAAATCCAGCAGATATTTTCCCGCATACCCCCCTCTTTAGACACAAAAGAAGGAGCGTTTTTATACGCTGGATTTTTGTGGTCTTTTCTCCTAGAAAACAACATACCCATGGCCAGCAAAATCGTACAACAATACAAAAAAAATGCACTAGAAAACGACAATTTACCCATTTTTTCTGCCTACGGCGTTTTCCTCCACCAAACGAAAGGAAAAAAAGCGATGCAACAACATTTTTCCCTTTCTTTAGATAGACCTTTTCCTCCAACGTCTTCTCTTTTAGGGATATTTCTTCAGCAAAAAATCGATGACAAGGCAGAATGGGGATCGAACGCTTTTTACTGGGAAAAGCAAGAGCTTTTTTTAGAGCTTACCTTATTTTATCGGGTAACAAAACAAGAGGTGGAGGCAAAAAAATATGAAAGATTACTTGAAGGAAGGTATACCCGAGACTATCGAAAAGACCTACGTTCATAGAGGTTTTTTCGATCTTCGGATTGACACGATAAAAAGTGGAAACACTCCAGAAAATTACACCGTCCTTCTGACAAAAGCTCGCGCCGCCGCTGTATTGAGTCAAGATATCTGCGGTAGGTTTTTAATCATCAAAGAATACCGCTATCCAATAGGCAAATGGATGTTTTCTATCCCTGGAGGAAGGGTTGAAGGCAAAGAGCCGAGCCTACATGCGGCGAAAAGAGAGCTCCTTGAAGAAACCGGCTACGAGGCTAAACACCTTACCCCTCTTTGCATACATAACCCGATGCCATCTGTTACAGATCAAGCAATCGATGTATTTTACTCTAGAGAATGTGAAAAAATACAAGAGCCAAGTATCTCTCCTTCTGAGGTGATTCAGGTGATGTTGTTAAAAGAAAAAGAGCTGATCGCTTTATTAAAAGAAAAATCTTCTCATGTAGATAGTCTTCTTTCTTCAGCACTTTTCTATTTGCTTGTATCTAAGTCCTCTTGTTAAGATTTACGCTATGGATAAAGCGTACCTACCTCAAGAATTTGAACAAAAATGGCGTGACTTCTGGAAACGATTTCATGCGCCTATTTCTGGTCAAGAAAGCTACACAATCATTTTACCTCCTCCTAACGTTACCGGGGTATTACACATGGGCCACGCCCTTGATAATACGCTGCAAGATATCTTAATCCGAAAAAAACGGATGGAGGGCTATAAAACGCTTTTCCTACCTGGAACCGATCACGCAGGTATTGCAACGCAATCTGTTGTAGAAAAAACCCTTTACTCCCAATCGGGTAAAACCCGAAATGATTTTTCACGACAAGAATTTTTAGAAGAAATCTGGCGTTTTACCAAAGAAAAAGAAGGCGCTATTATATCTCAATTGCAGATGATGGGCTCATCTTTAGATTGGTCAAGAAAACGCTTTACTATGGATGAAGGCAGCTCTAAGGCAGTTTTCACCTGTTTTAAACAGCTATTTGATCAAGGCTACATCTACCGAGGAAGCTACCTAGTCAACTGGGATCCTGTACTACAAACCGCCCTTTCTGACGATGAAGTAGAATATGAGGAAAAAGACTCTTTTCTTTGGTATTTTAACTACCCCTTACACGGCTCTGAAGAAAGTCTAGTTATTGCAACGACAAGACCAGAAACCATGTTAGGAGATGTTGCCGTAGCTGTGCATCCAGAAGATAGTAGATTCCAGTCATGTATCGGTAAAAAGATCGCTCTACCATTAACAGATAGGCAAATTCCGATTATTGCAGATGAGCATGTCGATCCAGATTTTGGCTCTGGCTGCGTTAAAATCACCCCTGCGCATGATTTTAACGACTATGAAATTGGAAAAAGGCATGATCTTCCCTTCATCAATATCTTAACAAAAGATGCTAAAATCAATGAAAATGGCGGCTCATTTCAAGGGTTATCTGCTCTAGATGCTAGACAAGCTGTCGTTGATGCAATGGATAAAAAAGGCCTTTTACTAAAAAAAGAGGCTCATAAACTCAGCTGAGGAATATAGTACCGCTCTAAA
>CALBPE010000115.1 GCA_937899275.1 uncultured Chlamydiae bacterium | reverse complement strand
CCAATTTAGGACATTGCCAAAGCGCCCTTGGCATCGCAAGAGAGCTCAGCGCTTATTTCAAACTGCCTTTACACGCTGTAGATATGGCTGCAAAAACCTCCAGTGGAAAAACCGCTATTTTTCAACCTTACATTGAAGATCCCAAGGACTGTCCCCGGTATAGCTACGCTGTGATGACCAATTTACAGCCTGTCAAAACCCCTTTTTGGCTCCGTTTAGTTTTAGAAAAAGCGGGCTTTGGCTCTTTTAACCCCATTGTTGATGTGCTCAACTACGTAATGTTAGCCACAGGTCAGCCCATGCACGCATTTGATTATGCTGCCATCGAGGAGCCTATATCGATCAAAAGATAACTTGGAGAATCCATCCATTTATTAGATGGCGCAACCAAGAAAGTCCCTGCAGGATCCATCGGTATATACGCAAAAGACACATGCCTAGCTATTGCAGGAATTATGGGCAGCTTAGACTCTAGCGTCACAAAAAACACCCAAGCTGTACTACTAGAAGCTGCGACTTTTAACCCGCAAAAAATCCGTAAAACGATGCAAGCAGTTGATTTACGCTCTGAAAGCGCGCTGCGCTTCGAAAAAGGCATCGATCCCAACGCTGCAGTATTAGCCCTAGAAATGGCAACCCACCTTCTACAAAAAATCGCAGGCGGAACATGTGAAGGCCCTATCTTTACCTCAAGCCCAGATGTTTCTTTGCGGAGCGTCTCACTTAGAAAAAGCCGGGTCAATCAGATTTTAGGCGCTGCTTTAAGCGCGGCTGAAATAGACGAGCTATTAACGCGTCTCGGCATGAAAATCACTGCAAAAGACGCGAACACCTCCGCTATTTCTATTCCCTCTTTTCGCAATGATCTGCTAGCTGAAATCGATCTCATTGAAGAAATCGCGCGGCTTTACGGCTATGACCACCTTCCCTCTACCCCTATTACTCCTATTACCCCAGTAGACACCCCTCTAGGAAGTATCCCTACCAAACAGCTGGGGAAAATACACCACGATCCCTATTTTTCTTTTACACTGTTTTTAAGAAAAATCTGCCTGCAGCTTTCTTTACATGAATGGATCACCCCCGATTTAATTAGCGAGCAGATAGCAAAAATCACAGCGCACGAAGCGCTTGATGAAAGCGCTTTTCTCAAAACGCTCTATGCCAAATCAGAAGACCACGCTGTTTTACGCGCTTCTTTGCTCCCCTCATTTCTACAAGTTATTGCGCAAAATATACGTCTAGGACAATCCAACTTGCAGGGTTTTGAAATCAGCAAGGTGCACTTTTGGAATGACGATACCCCAGTAGAAATGCCTGTTCTTGGCATCGCTTTATCCGGCAAAAAAAACGGGGTTTTTTGGAAACCGCCTTCTGAAAAATACGATTTTTTTTCCATTAAAGGCTACATCGACGCCATAGGCAAAACCACCCAGAATTTTTCTTACGCCCCTTCTAAACACCCCCATATGCATCCAGAAAGACAAGCAAATATCTTTGCAAAAGGCCAAGATATTGGAGTAGTTGGTGAAGTGCACCCAGAACTTTTAGAAGCGTTTTCGATTAAGGAGCGGGTGTTTTTTGCAGAAATCCAGCTAGCGCATCTATTTACCGCTTCATCAAAACCTCCAGAGATGGTCATCTCCCCTTCTTCTTTTCCCTCATCTTTTCGAGATAAAACATGTTCTGTATCCGCGCTCATGCCTTATGGGTACATAGAAAAAGCTCTACAATCGGCCTCTTGTCCCCTCTTACAAAATGCCTCGGTTATCGATCTTTTTCAAAAGCCTGAAGAAAACATAAAACACCTTACGATCCGCTTTGTTTATCAATCTAAAGAACGAACATTATCTATGGAAGAGATCGAAAAAGCGCACGAAGATGTGCAACAATCGATCGATGATGCGATAAAAAAATGGCGCGATCCAAACCCTGAAACAGCCTAGTTTAGCTGGATTCTTCTTACGCTTATAGACTTTTTTCTAAGAGTCTCTTGCATTATGAAAGCAGCGCGATTATGATGAATAGCTAGTTATTTGGAGGTTTTATGAGGCGCTTTTATATCGCACTGATCCCGCTTACTCTCACATCGTGTATTGGAACAAATGATGCGGAAGACCGAGTTGTATCGCAAAAATATATTCACAAGTATGGATTTGAGCTCGACAAAAAAGAGTGGGTTGCAAGGGATCGAGATGGAAAAATTGAACAATTTCTTGCTAACGGAGTAAGAGTTGTCAAAACATATCAAAATGGAGATCTCCAAGGAGAAACGACCTATACCTATCCCTATAGCGCTACTATTGAGCGCTCTTATATCTACGAGCAAGATGAACTCATCCAAGAAACCATCCATGATCGTAGAGGCGTTCCTATCGAGCAAAAACACTACAATACAGAAGATGAAAAAACCATCACCTTTTGGGGATATTCTGGCGCTCCCCTACGCTTAGAGCGCTATCAAAAAGGCCTTTTAACCGAGGGCACTTATTACAACACTAGAAACGCTGTAGAATCTACCGTGAAACACGGAGAAGGAAGGCGCTATAAGCGCGCAAGAAACGGCGCTTTAATGGCGATTGATGATATTTCTTCTGGTGTGTTGGAACAAAGAACTACCTACCATCCTAACGGCAATATCCATGTGATTTCCCGTTTTGAAGATTATGCATTAAGCGGCGTGCAAAAAATCCACGATCCAAGTGGTCAGCTATACATGACAAACGACTGGGAAAACGGCGCAATCCATGGAAAAAAAATCGCCTACCGAAAAGGTCAAGTACTACAAGAGACGCCTTACCAATTTGGTAAACGCGAAGGAGTAGAAAAACGCTTTGACGATCAAGGAGCGCTCGTAGCAGAAGTGGAGTTTCATGAAGATGAAAAACATGGACCTGCTACCCTGTACAATGCAGGAGATGGGGTGAAAAAAGCCTGGTTTTACAAAGGCAAACCCATACAAGCGGAGCGTTTTCATATGCTGACAAGTAAAGAAGATGTAGCTCAAGATTAAACGGTAAAAGACGAGATTTTACCTAAATGCGCTACTTTAGCTCTAGACTATGTAAACCTTAAGTATTTGAACCTGAAGTATGTAAACAAGGGGCCTTTTACAAGGCCCCTTGTTTATTGTCCTACGTAGTACCGGCTGTATTACGAGATACATGCATCTAGTGTATACCGGTAAAAATCCAGCATTACACCGCTTGATTGCTTGCTTTTGCAGAGTTTTCTGGAGCCGCTTCTTCCGTCACACGTTGCGAAGAAACCGCTGCTTTTTTATCTTCTGATGCAGGTTTTTTTGCATTTGCTGTGTTTTTATCTTCAGGCTTAGCAGCGCCTTTAGAAGAGCTATGAGGCGTGCAGCGTCTATCATTTCCTGAATAACTTTCTTCTTGTTGCGATTCGTTATCTTTAGGACCCTCACAGCCCATCAATCCAAATACACAAAACGCGCATAAAAGCTTAGGAATTATGCTATATTTTTTCATCGATTACCTCATCTATAAATCATCTATCTACTCACGAAGGGTAGCGAACGAGTCGAATTATTTAAATAAAAAGTTATACTTTACCCCTACATAAATCCATTGAGTCCGCTTTATGTAGATCTACGTGCTTTTCTCCATTTGGCACGCTTTTTACAGATAAATAAGATAACGGGCAGTAAGGAGGGCTTGTATGGGACAAAAAGACAAATTAGCAGCGCTACAATCAATCAACGATCAGCTAGCAGCAGAAATCCGTTATTTAGATCAAATCGCTCGAAGACTAGGCTTCATAGAAGGGCTAAAGACGCTAAAAGAAGCGGCTTTAGAACTATTAGAAATCGAAGAGCAGATGGGAGATGTTAACAAAAAAGACGAAGACATTCTTCCCTAGTCATCTGCGGGTTTAAAATATTTTGATACTGCTTTTTCTCTTCTTGTAAAGAGTAGATGCTTTCTTCAATCGTGCCTTTTGCGATATAACGCTTTACAAAAAGGGGCTTTTTACGCCCTATGCGGTGCGCTCTTGCAATTGCCTGGTCTTCAGCTGAGGTATTCCACCAAGGATCGAGTAAAAAAACGTAGTCCGCTGCATTGATATTGAGCCCTACACCTGCAGCTTTTAAGCTGAGTAAAAACACCTTACCTTCTTTTGCCTCTTGAAATGTTTGGATTAATGCATCTCGTTTTTCTAAAGCAACTGAGCCGTCAAGGTAAAGATGGGAAATTTTGTTCTTTTCAAGAAGGTTAGAAACTAACGATAAAGCCTTCGTAAAACTACTGAAAATCAACAACTTCTCATCTTTTAGCTGTAAGATATCTTCTAGAAGAAGGGAAAGTTTTTCCGAGGGGATATCCCTTCCTAGTAGCTTGGGAGAAATCGCGCTTTGCCTAAGGCGAAGAATCATTTCTAAAACGGAAAAATTTTCCGTTTCCTGAAAGGTTTTTTTCTGCTCTTCATCAAAAAGAGTGTGCTCTTCGTTTAATGACACAAATACATGCTGCTTGTAAATGGGCGGCATATCTATGGCCGCTTCTTCCTTCGTTCTTTTCAATACAAATGGTTGTAGATGACCTATTACATCCCACGTATTTTGCCGCACTTGAAAAGAAAAGTCTTGTTTATCGCCTAAAATACCAGGACATACCGCGTGCAGCTGAGACCATAGCTCTTCATAACAGTTCTCAATGGGGGTGCCATTTAAGGCAAAAGCTGCTTTTTTTGTGAGTCTTCGAGCAGAATGAGCAAGTTTTGTCGCAGGATTTTTGATGTAGGAAGACTCATCAAAGATCACAGCGCCAAAAGCCTCTTTATGGAAGATCTCTTCATCTTTATGCAAGGTATGATACGAGGTAATGAGAATCCCTTTTTCTGGAAGAGTCTGGGCTCTATCTTTTCCTCTGTGTACATAAGGGCGTCTCGATATAAAGCGGATACACTCGTTTTTCCAATGGTCTACAAGATGTGAAGGAGCGACAATGAGCACCCTTTCTTCTGGAATCATCGCAATAAATCCCAGAATTTGCACGGTTTTTCCCAGGCCCATTTCATCTGCTAAAAGCCCACCTAAGCGGTTTTTATACAGGTGATATAACCAGGAGACGCCTTTTTTCTGATGAGCAAATAATGAGCCTTTAAATGCGGGGCAAACAGGTACATTAGGTGGGCTGACAAGTTCTTGTAAAAGAGGGTCTGCCTTTTCTAAAGAATCTACCTCTTGAAGAGCTCCTAGATGCGCTAAACTGAGCTCCAGGCGCCCCTTTTTTTTTGGTAAATGGCAAAGAGCTTGGAGCCGTTTTTTTGCTGGGAAATCGAGAAGACCTGTTTTTTCTCCCAAGTCCACAAAACCGCTTTTTACCCTACCTGCTTTTGAAAAGGCGTCTACCGTTGCCGAAGCATTTTCCCCAAAATCCGCCTTTATCTCTACGTTCCAATCCACCACCGATAAAGAAAATGTAGAGGCTAATACCAAAGGCCTTTCGTAGCTATCATACAGCTTCCATCCAGAGTCGCGCAGAAGCAAAAGAGCAGAAAAAAGCTCTTTTTCTTCATGGAAAAACGCTGTATTTTCTTTTTGCCAACCTGTATCTAATAGGTCATTTTCAGCTTTTTCTACAAGGGGATCGCTTTTAGGCAGCGTCACAAAACTAGCGGTTCTTGGATCGATAAATACCAAGAAAAAACGCTCTCCATAAAGGCGGCTCATCTTCAGAGCAGGCAAAGGTTTAATGAGCGCTTTTCGAAAGGGGACCTCTTCTTCATAAAAATGCCGAATAAAGGTCTCTTTTTCGAGAAGGTCTACAAAGTATTTTTTTGGCAAAGACGTATCAATGACGCCTAGATGTCCTTTGTGTAGATAGAGTAAGGGCGTACCAAAAAGAATCTTTTCTGGAACAAATTCCAATCCGTCTTTTTCCAAGAAAAAGCGGACAACGCAGCCTTTTTTCTGCTCTTCCACTACCTCAAACATTGCGGTAAGAAAAGAATCAAACTCCAGCTTAAGCGGCTGATTTTGATAAAAAAGTGGAGAGGAAAGCGCCTTTAAACAGGGTAAAATATTTTGCGAGATATCAATTTTATTGAATACTAATGTATCTAACGATCCCCCATCTTGCCGCCGTTTTTCTTTTAGTAGCAGTGAAGAAAGAGGCTCAGGTAGCTTTTTTATATCCTGCCAAAAAAGAGGCTTTAGCGAACGGATCGACAAAAAAACCGAGGTTTCTTGTAAGATGAGTTGATAGGAAATAACGCTCATAGATTTAAGTATGCCCTCCCCTAGAGATTTGTTTGAAGAAAAGAAAAAAGCTTGGGAAAAAAACGCCTGCAACTTTGCAAAAACCCGCCC
>CALBPE010000114.1 GCA_937899275.1 uncultured Chlamydiae bacterium | reverse complement strand
GGTAAAAACGTCCGCGCAATGGATCTTCTCGAACCAAAAATAGGAGCGCTCATCGGCGGATCAGAAAGAGAAGATAGAGAAGATATCCTCAAGAAAAAAATGGAGAACATAGGTCTTTCTTTTGCCGACTATAGCTGGTATTTAGAACTCAGAAAGTACGGATCTTGCCCCCATAGCGGATTTGGCGTTGGATTTGAGCGTCTTTTGCAGCTGATTACCGGCATGGAAAATATCCGCGATACGATTCCGTTCCCAAGATTTCCTGGGCATGCTTCTTTCCAGTAAGGCTTTTTCCTCATATAGGTTAAAAAGCCTACCTGCATGCTGTTTAACTAGCTCTTCATAAAGGGATTTTTTCTTGTGTTCTTGTTTTTTTCTTTTCTGAAATACTCTATCTAGATCTTCGATATTAAAAAGAGAAACCCCTTCCATTTTTGCAGTAGGAGAAATGACTCTAGGCACACTAAGGTCAATGATACAACGGGCCGTTTCTTTTTTTACAAAAGAGATCTGCTTTTTTGTAGCCGTTGCCACAATCCAGACGGGATATCGCGCATAGCTATCTAGATCCATCCAAGGCTCTATGATCGCCTTTTTTTTTCTACAAAACACCTCCACCTCTTTTCTTCTCGAGGAAAACGCCATTTCCCCTTCCCACTTTTTCTGAAAGTAGGCAAAAATCTGCCGGTTGGTCTGTGAAAACCCTATAAACAGTAGAGGCTCTTTTTTTTCCTTAAAGCAAAGATCCCATAAAGCGCTTTCTAAAGACGAGGAAGTTTTCCCAAACGATCGTCTCAGGGTTTTGCTGATATGAAGCGCTTTTTGAAATGCATAATGCAGATCTTTAGGAAGGGGTTTTCGACTTAATTCATAAGCTACTTTTACCTGTCTTTGGATATCTGATTCCAATAAAATCGCGCTATCTAAACCAGAGGCTACTTTCGCTAAATGCGCAAAACAGTCCTTCGAAAAATAGGAATAGAGGTATTCCAAAGGGAAGATATTTTGAATACACGCTAATAAAGCCGACTGAATCTTCACAAGATCTGGTCCAGAGAAATAGATCTCCACTCGGTTGCAAGTAGAAACAACTACAAAAGAAAAAGGATCTTTTTGCAAAAAACCCATTGATTTGATGAAGGCTTCTCGAAAATCCAGAGGGGTTGTATTGCAGTGCACACCAACTACTCCAATTTTCACAAAAAAGCCTCCCTTTACTTTTCCCTATAAAAAGAAGAGAAAAGAAAAGCAAGAACAAAAAAGAGGCGTATCATAGAGCAATCAAGCTCTATTCACCTCTTTTCTTAACCTAAATCAGCGCTAAAAACCTTCAGATACCACTGAATCTGCACTTCATGCGTCAGGTGAAGTAAAATCCTCTGGTATAATAACAGGGCGCGCATCCCTACGTTTTGGATACTTACGAGAAGCGTTTGCCGCTGCATCAGATGAGCGCACCACTTTATTGGCTGAAGATCGTCTTCTTCTCCCAGTCGTTAGAGTCCCGGTAGGAGGATGCTTAGATAAGAAAGAAAACCGAACACTCTCGCTCGAACGCGGACCTGACAAGGAACTCGCAGGATCAACACCTCGTGCTACTGGAGACGGTGGAGGTGTAGACATACTTGATCTGGGTGTAGTAGGTGGAGACACTGGTGGTTTCTGAAACTCTTCCGTAGACAGTGAAGGTGCAATTGTGCTGATATCAGTAGATGTAGACACTATAGATGAACGCGGCTCTGCACTAAACCAAGACCTGAAATACGCGCCTATAGCCCGTAACCCAGCAACCACACTTCCAAAAACTCGACCTATTCGCGGTATAATAGATGTAGTTGACTCGTCTGTACTTTTCCGTACTCTAGGTGGACACATACCTGGATAATTGGCTAAAACCAATTCTTCATAAACGCGCTCATTTCCATTTTTATTTTGATTTTGATTTGTATAATTATTAACCACAAAAACTCCCTGTTTATTTTATAATATTATATCATAATTTTATTTATAAATAAATAAAATTTTAAAATATAAATTATAAAAATTTACCAATTAAAAAGTTTAAAAAGATCGTCGATCTATTAAATAAGACATCGCTAGAATAGCAACATCCAAGAAAAGCTATATTTATCCCACCTCAGCAAAAAAATGTCTGCTAATAAAAATTTTGCATCTACAGCATAAAGTAGATACCAGCTGCGCTAAACAACCCAGCGCAGCCTTGTGTAACATCAGTCTGGTGCAAAGTGTTTACTAAATGGATTCGTGGCCGGGAATTCCCTAGCAACTGGCACCACTCCTTCTCCAGATTCATTAAGATACTCTGCTTCTTCAACAGTAGCTGGGCCATTAGGCGAAGAATGTATGATCTTAGAGTGCTGAGAAGTTCCAGATTTCTCTGATGTGTCTGGAATCTTTGGATCCGTCAGATCTGCATACCCAGTGCATGCCAAGAGAAACATGTGGTCGTCCCTGAGAGCAACTCTACCCCCCTCAAGGCTTTCTGCTGTGGACTCTTCTTCAGCCTCTACAACCGAAACTGCGCTTGACCCCATAGGCAGCTCACCTTTAGGCTCTTCTTCAGCCTCTACAACCGAAACTGCGCGTGACCCCATAGACAGCGCACCTTCACCATCTGGACGTAAGTCATCCTGCGGCGTAACACCACATAAAAAGCGTGCAAAAAATGCCCCAATAGATCGGAAAATACTGCCGATCTTCTCTAGCCAACTATCTTTAGGTCCTGTTGGTGCATCCTGCTGTGATATTGGCAAACGAAACGCGCTAGACTTGCTAACCTCAGTCGTATGATATAATTCTCGATAATATAATCCTCGATAATATAATCCTGAATACATTTGATAACTCCCTTTCTGTTTTTATATATTATACAAAAATATTTAATTTAATTAAAGTAAAATTTAAATTTTTTATTAATTAATATAAAAAAATCTAATTAGAATATAAAACTTTGACAATTAGACATCTCGACCTGAAGGAATTGCAAAATACTCAACTTTCCGAACAGTACACGAGTCTCGCACCTGGTGATTTTCATGAGATGTAGAGAAAAAACTACTAAAAAACTGCCCTATGGAACACAGAACTCGGTAGATAACATTTTTGATCTTATCTAGGCAAGAGCATGAAGAAGAGCACGTAATAACCGTTTTTTGTCCCAAAAGAGTGTCTGTGGGTGGAAATTCTTCTTCTTCTATCCAACCTACGTTTGAAGTATCACATTCGAATTCTCTTGCTTTTGCATTAAATGTAGCATTCATAACCTAACCTTCCTTTGTTATTAAAATTAATATTATAACAAATGCTCCATTTTATTTAAATAAATATTATAAAGTATAATTATATGAAACAAATAGAAATTAATATAATTCTATAAAAATACATAGAACAGTCAAAAAAAAGAAAAGTATGAAAAAAACCGTTGAAGGAGATTTTTCTAAAGGGGAATCGATTTTTCAGGTAGCGGCTCATTAGACCAAGTCTCTCTTATACGATGAACAGACCTACCTGAAGATCCTGTTTCTAAGGAAGAGCCCCAAATTCTGTGAAATAAAGACTTGATAAAAGAAAAAATTTGATCTACAACACTTTTGATCCTACCTAGGTAACTTCTGCGGTATGCGGAGGAACTCACTGTGATACTAGAACTAGGTAGTCGACAGCCGAGTTTAAGTATATTACTCATAAAAATCCCTTTTTCTAACATTATAATGAATACTATTATTTATTTAAATAGACATTGATATAGATAAAAACAGATTTTTTTATAAAGAGACTCTAAAACTATATACTATTTTTAGGGGGAAATAGCTGCTGAGCGAAACCAGCTAAGCCAAGAAAAATGCTTTTTACCGAAACCACAACGGCAATGATAACGCAGAAAAGATAGGTAGTAAAATAGGGATACGCTTCTAAGACGGTTTTCACAAGCCTCCAATCTTGCTCTAGCCCCAAAGATAAAATACTTCTTACTAAGGGCCGCTCATAACAAGATCTGGTAAATCGTTGTACTAAAAAAGCGATCAATTCTCGATCCTTTTTTTGTACTGCGTAGTGCAAAAATTTACGAGGTAAGTCAGGCTGGATATGTTGTGCATACCTAATCAGTAATGTTTTGGCTAAAGGGCTATTGCTATTTTCTATAACAAAACTAAACACTTCAGAAGCCGCCTGTGAGAGCGGAGAAAGCTGATGGCGCTCTAGGATTTGCAAGGCAAATTCAGGGAACAGCTTTAGCTTCTTTGCAATAGATAAATTCTGAAAATAGGGTAGATTTTTACAGCTATGATAAATTTTTTGCTTCTGAGCAACCTGCAGCTTTTCATACTCTTCTTGCTCAAGAATTTTTTCTAAAAAAAAGGATCGGTTATGCTGAACGCATAAATCTGCCCAATGATCTATTTGAGCGCTATACGCTTTTTTTCTTAAAAAATGATCAAATACAGAGGAAAACCCACGGGAAATTGCCATCTGTGAGATGTTTTTTTTCTGATTTTCGGTTAAAAGGCTATCTCCTTCTTTACCTTCTGCAATAGTGTTAAAATCGGACAAAAGAAGAAAGAGTATGCGATCCGACGCTACACTATCCCCCTCTTGTAACTCTTGATTAAGCTGCAGTTTTTGTGAATCGCTTTTTTCATTGCTTTTTGCATCACCAAGACTACCAGGTTCTTTGTCAAATGCATCAAATAAATTCTGTATCCAGCTTTTCACCGGATCTTTGTAGTATTCGATAGGTAATAGTGTGTATAGACGGTGCGCTCTTTTATATTTGATACACAGCTCAAGCCACTCAATAAAATCCCCTTCGTCTACAAAAGGAAAACCCTTTTTTTTAAAATAGTCAAAGATAAAGTTACTTTTGCTTGTAATAGAGCGGCGAATAATTAAAGCAAGATTAGGCGCGGGGTCTTTAAATCTTCGTATAATTTTAAAAACAATTTCCAGGTGCTGCTCACGAAGTATGTTGTTTTCGATTAACGGCTCAACCAAGCCTTGATGACTAGAAAGCAAAAGATGATAAAGCGCTTGCATTTCCAATTGGCCATGATTTTGAAACTGAAGATAGCGGGCATAAAAGAGATATACAATACCTGCATCCAGCTTGCCCAATAAAGAGATATTTTCACTCCCAATGCATGCTAAAACGGCCTGCATTTCAGAACGAGTTCTCTTAATTCGGTCAGTACAAGCCTCGCTTGTAGGACCTGCATTGTTGAGATCGCTCGAAATCTTTTCGATATCATCCTTGTTGACAATTTTGTTTTTGATTAGCAAGTCTAATAATGTAGAATAATCAGAAAACATGAGAGATTGAAGCGCTCGTAGTCTCTCATCATTAGCCAGTCTAGGCAGATAGCTTGCATAAGCGTGATATACAGCCTCTTGGCTAAGCTTTGATTCTTCACGGATACCTCCCTCTATGATAAATTACAAGCTTTCATTCATCTCAAGATGCATATCCTCAATCAGTTGATCAAACTTCTTTTCTGAATCACCTGACTTGCCGCCTGAATTGCTAGTAGCACTAAAAGTATTCTTGATGAAATTTTCATCGATAATCTTGTTTTTTTCGTCTATTAGTCGAAACGCCAGTCGATAATGCTCAGAAAGTATGAGAGAGTAAAGGTGGAATTGAAGATCCTTAACATAGTTAGATAGGCGTCTGGCATATGTATGTGCAGCTTCTGGGCGTTCCGAGTCTGAGCTGTTTTTCCCTTTGATAGGCGGCCTACTTTCCTTTACCTCTAAACCAGCTGTGCCTAGACGAGCTGGCGTATTGATAGAACTACACGCCTTTGTTATCGTATCTACATCGGTAATTTTTTGTGCAACTAGACTGTCCAGCCACTGACGATCAGACCCCTCGCACATACCATACCGGGCTTCAAGCTCCTTCTAAAGTTGAGAAAGGCAGACGGTGCAGGCATGATATACAGCCTCTGGATGTCGATGGTTCAATTCCGGGATATTTCCCTTTTTGATGTATCCTGAAATTTTCTTCATCTCAAACTGAATACCAGTAAACCTTTCAGTACTAGTCCTAGTAGTAGTAGGCTTACCTAGAGTATCCGGATTAAGGATTGCACCAAAAACACCTTTGGTATCATTCGCGCTGATGATGTTGCTTTCAACTAGCCGACCTTCCAATTGGTGGTGAGCAGAAAGCAGAAGACAGGAAAGCGCTAGCTGCTTATGGGCCAGATCACACTTAGATAGATATGTAATATAGGCTGCATATACAGCCTCTGGATGTCTACGGTTCAATTCCAGGATATTTCCCTCTTGGATATATCCTGAAATTTTCTTCATCTCGAGCTGAATACTATTAAACATTCCAGTACTAGCCCGATCTAGAGCCTCCAACGCACCGTGTTTAGTATTCAACTCATTGATTGCAACAAAAATATCCTTGTAATTCCTTTTATCAGGGACTAGGGAGCGCACGATTTGGCGATGCTTAGAAAGCATGAGACAGCCAAGCGCTAGTAGCTTATGGGCCGGCGGAAGAGAAGGCCTATCGGTCGGAATAAAAGAAAACAGATGGGGGCTATACTTGTTCTGTACATCTAGTAAATGTTCTTTATTCAATGAAACAACACTTAGACCGTTGATAAAGCTTGGACCCTCTTTCCTTTCCGCATTAGACGCTGTATATGAAGGTAATACTAATCTAGGAGGTGGAGCTAGTGGATTTACCATTTTTTTCCTTTGCAATTTGTAGCGCACAAAAAGCTAAGTTTTTGCACGAAAAAATATGGGCTAAATTACGGGTGAAAATTGCACAGCATGAAAAAACCACAAACAGTGCATAATTTTTTTGGAAAGATTTTTATCTTTTTTCACAAAAAATGTCTAATCAAATCGCCTGTTTTGTGTGGAAAATCCTTTTCTATATAGGTAAGCGGAAAATAACTGATTATTTCTAGAAGCGTAGCGGCGCCTTAACTTTTCGATGACTCTTTCCTCTTCTTCTGGTGTATAAATCCTTTCTATTGCAGCTTTTGCTGCTTGTTGAGGTACTTGTTTTTCCAGCAGCTTTCTAAGTAGATATAGCGGGCTTTGCTTTTGGGCGATACCCCGATAAATCACCGCTTCTATGTAGCTATCATCAGATAAATACGACTGTTTTTGTAATTTCTCTATGGTTTTTTGAGCAAGAGAAGAAGAAAATCCTTTACGGATTAAAATTTTGTGCAAATAAGCAGAATACGTAAGCTGCCTCTGTAGATATTTTAGTGCGTAGCTGTACGCTTTTTTTGCTAGAAGATCCTCTATTTTTTCTACCAGGGCTTGTTTTGTATCCGCTGTACATTTGGGAAACCTATTTGACCATAAAGCCTTTGGAAAAGATGCCACTACATCATCTTCCCAAAAAATCTTGATATAGATGCTCTCTTCTTTTATTTGGATCATGTAGATTTTTCTGGTATTGTTTGATCTAGAAAAGCATTTTTGCTAATTTTAAATAAAGGTAATTGTATGTCTGAAAACTCCCCTGAGCCCACATCTCCAACAGATAAGCCCTCTTCGCCAGCGCATAAGCCTCCTAAAAAAAAGCCCACTTATAAAGAAAAGTACCCCCCTTCCGCTCCACATGAAACAAAAGTAGACACAAGCGGCCGCATGCATCAATTTGGCCCGATGCAATTTACCGACAAGCAGTGGAAGCGCTTCATCAAGCAATTGGAACAAAGTATCTCAGAGGAGATCAAAAAACAACAAAAGCGCATGAAAAAAGCCCAAGAACAGCTGAAGCGCTCCATTGAGGGAAAACCCCTTTAAACAGTTAATTATTAGCGGGATAAGAGCAAGGCAGCCTTTTAAATAAGTAGTATTTTCTTGAATTTTCTCCTTTTTTGTGCTATAATGTATGTAGAGGTAAATTATGACTATATATGTATCAGACACAAAAACAGCAAAGAAACCATATGAGGCTCCTGCGATCTTAGAGACAAGTACGCCTAAAACATCTAAAGTATTGACATCTATACTTTTACATGGGCTTCACCAGTCTATTTCTCATATGCAAGAAGAGCAAAAAAAAGCAGCTGAACAGATGAAGCGCTCCATCGAGGGAAAACCCCTCTAACTTCTTTTTGCAGCCTACTTTTTGCCTGCGCTCTTTTTGACCGACCTAGACTAGAAAGCTTTGGCTTTCTATCGCTATTTTTGTTAAAATTTTTCTATTGTATGGAACAAGAAGAGCATTTAGAAACCCAATCTTTTATTGTGAGAGAGGAAGAAGCAGGTCAAAGAATTGATCGACTTCTTAAGGAGCGTTTTGTAGAAAAATCGCGCACCTACTTTCAGTATCTTATTGAACAAGAATGCGTTTTGATCAATGGATCTGCAGTGAAAAAACGGATTCTTCTCTAAGAAGGCGATGAAGTGGAGGTGTTTTTCCGCCTGACACCAGAAATCTCCTTAGCGCCGCAAAACATCCCCTTAAATATTCTATTTGAAGATGAGTACATCATTGCTATTAATAAACCTCCTGGCATGGTAGTGCATCCCGCACCTGGACATTATGAAAACACGTTTGTTAACGCTCTTTTGTACCACTGCAAAAACATCGCTCCTGTAGAAGGTGATTTACGGCCTGGTATTGTCCATAGGCTGGATAAAAACACTTCTGGCGTTTTAATTGCGGCAAAAACAGAAGACGCTCACCGGAAGTTAATCCAGGCGTTTTCCCAAAGGCAGATGAAAAAAGAATACCTAGCCATTTGCTATGGAAAACCTGAAAATCAAACGATTGAAAAACCCATCGGAAGGCATCCCACAAAAAGAAAAGAAATGTGCGTATCCGACAAGGGCAAATCAGCGCTTTCCACTCTACATCTTCTCGCATATAATGAAAAAAAAAGCCTTGTGCTTGTGCAACCTGAAACGGGTAGAACCCATCAAATCCGGGTGCATTTACAGTCTGTTCAATGTCCTATTGTAGGAGATCCAGTGTACGGTCCAGATACCAAAGCAAAGCGCCATTATCTACATGCGTACCGCCTTTCTTTTTTACATCCCGTTACCCACTCCCCTTTAGTTATCGTAGCGCCTATACCAGAAGAAATGAAACAGATGATCCAGAAGGAATTTTGTCAAAATAGTAAAAATCTAGTAGATAGCTTCTCATAAAAAGAAAGCTTATGTTATAAAGTTATTTTTTTATTTGAATCACCAATCGAAGGGCCAGCGCATGAAGGAATTTGTAGAATATATCGTCAAAAATCTTGTAGACCATCCAGAGCATGTTTGTATTAATGAAGTAGGTGGTACAAATACCAGAATATTAGAGCTGTCAGTAGCAAAATCCGATATTGGGAAAATTATTGGCAAAAAAGGGAAAACGATCAATGCGATTCGTACTTTATTGATGTCAGTAGCTAGCAGAAATAGCATCCGAATTAATTTGGAAATTCTTGAATAAAGGGCGCGCTAAAAACTATTTTGACAGGACAGGTAAATAAGGCGAGATCATCGATTTTCTAGAATTTACCAGTCCTGCCTCATAATGAATCACTGCGATAGGTATGTCGCTATCTACAGCCTGTTTATCTACTTGAGCAAAACTTTCCTGAAATACTGTATGTAATGCATCTGCATTGTTTCCTAGAAAAGAGACCTGCATCTTTTTACCCATGAGTTCTGGAGCCCTTTGAAAAGCGCTTAAAAAGCGCTTTAAATGCTCCACACCAATTTCTGTGGGAGCGGCCCATACCCAAAGCTCATCTTGGTGTATATAGTTAATAGAAGAGCCTGTATACACCTCATCTGCGCTTACAATAGTACTGATCATATGTAGATAAAGATCGGTATCTGGGTGGTCGAGGAAAAATTCTCCAGAAGCCTCATACCAAATGGTTTGTAGTTTATGTTTGTATTTTTCCAATGAAGCTACATTTTTCGCAAAGATCTTCGTTTGTCCAACGCGGGCAAGGCGGTTGATCTCTTTTGTATCGGCAAAAAGAGTAGAAGGCTCATCATTTGCCGCTAAAACAAGCTGCTTTTCTATTTCTTTTTCTCGATAGAGGTATACCTTTTTATACAGAGAATACATATCCTCATTTCGCAAAATCTTTTTTGCTGCTTGCTGAGGAAACGTTTCGTTTCGAGGAAGATCACTCAGGTCAATAATTTGCATCTCTTTTTTAGATGAAAGCGTTTTTAACCGATTTAAAAGAGAGGCCATGATCTCCACATCTTTTGCGGAGACTTTGGAAAGAAGATCGGTATCATCAAGTATACCATAGAGAAAATGGAGATACTCCAGCATCTCTCTTTCTGGGTGGATATAAAACGAGCTTTGGTTAGAAAAAACCGCTTGGTAGTTCCATAACCTTTTAGAAATAGCAGGCTCTTGCACGCTTTGTAGCTGCGTTTTCACCGTGTGTTCATCTAAACCAGAGGTTGTATGCCGGTCATTTAAAATAAACGCCTGTTCTGCAACTGCAGTATTTGTCGATTGATCATCGGTGATGATCGCTTTTATAGGCCGGGTTGTGATCAGCTCTGATTTATGATGATCGATTATAGAAATGACATCTAGATAAGAAGGGATGGTCATTTCTGAGCGGCTGGAAAAATCCCGAAGACTTACCGTACCGAGTACATTTTGTCGAAGATCACTAGCAGCGATCACACCTACGGGAAAAAACCGGTCTTGATCTGGATAAACTACCGTTAAAAACTGGTATGAGCCCATTTTGCTTAGGATTTCTTCGACATCGGCTCGCACACTTACAAAATTAGGTGCAAGGCCTAATACCTCTTTTTTGACTAAGTTCACCAGCCCTAGATGATCGGTATGCGCCCGAATCTTCTGAATACCAGAATGAAGAGAGCCAATGATTTTCTCTACTGTAGCAAAAATCTTTGGGCGATCTTCTAACAGCTTGCCAGAAGAGGAAAAAAGACCTTCTGTTTGTAAAGAAAAAACCGCATCTCTCACCTTTTGAAAGTCTGTCATAGCAGTTTTTGCAAGGGCCATCCCTATATCTTGAAACGTACAAAAAATCCCCTTTTCAATATGAAAAGCCCGCTGCAGTAAAAGAGAAAAATGCTCTTTCTCCTCTGAGCTAAATTCTTTTGTCTGCTCACAGTCTGCAATAACTAAGCCAAACATTTCCTGAATAAACGCATGGATATCTTTTATATGGACATCTTTTTTAGCAAAAAGACCGATTAGTTTCATATGGAGGGTGTTTTCAAACCAGCGAAGGCATTGATTGAGAAGGTTCAATACTTGCCGTACGCTTGCCACATCGATAGAACGAAAATCCCCTAGGTAATACCCGTCTTTATCGACGATGACCACAGCTTTTTCTCCCCTTTCCATCTTTAGCGTTTGTAGCGTATCGATGGCGGTTTTTCGCAGCATTGGCTTTTGCGTCATGAGATCATTGCCGCTCAAAGATAAAATCGTTCTAGTTTTGGGAAGGTGGGTAAAGACGGCAGCGCCAAATACCTGACGAAAGAGTAAGTCCATCTCAATTTGTGAGGGGGGACCGCCAGGTACATTCCAAATATGGGAGCCTGAGCCTACCCTTGCGGCAAAAGCATCTACCCATCCCCAAAAAGAGGCAATTGTGGTGTCTAAATCAGGCGATTTATGCGCTGTAACAAAATGCGTTCCTGGAAAAACTTTGCCCATACCAATAGGGAAAAACACTTGGTAGTCTTCCCTTGGCACATATTTACCCATGATCTTTGCTCTAACAAGGTAGTTTTCTTCCTCTGACAAACCTGAGTATTGATTGAGCCAAAGCTCAAAACTCGTGAAGATGTAGTGCTGTAATAGATTTTCTCGGTCGACTCTCTCAATAAATCCTAAGGCTTCACTGAGTAAAAAAGCGGGCATAGGCGCTTGTTGAATCAACTGCAAAAGCGCTTTATTGACCAGATCGCTTCTTTTGCGATCGGCCAGCTTTTGGAACTCTTCTGTATAAAACTCTTGAAAAACCTCATCAATTTTTTGAAAAGATCGAGGAGGAAACTGTAAAGAGCCTAAAGTATGTTGCGCCATAATAAAAAATTGGATTGAGCAGGACTCGAACCTGCAACCGCCCGCTTAGAAGGCGGGTGCTCTATCCATTGAGCTATCAATCCGTAGCATTTAGATGATTTCATTTAATCACTTTTAGATTAAGATGAAATTCGAAAATGTTCAAGGTAAATATGTTCAAAGAAAACGATCCCCTTTGCATTATTACAGGTCCTTGCGTGATCGAAAGTGAAGACCACACGTTATATTGCGCAGAAAAACTGGTGCAACTTTTTGCCAAAAAGCCGCTGAAACTGGTTTTTAAAGCCAGTTATGACAAGGCAAACCGCTCTTCTTACCATTCTTTTAGAGGGCCTGGCCTAGAAGAAGGCTTAAAGATTTTAGAAAAAGTACAAAAGACATTTTCTATTCCTGTAACTACAGATATCCACCTACCAAAAGAAGCAGATGTGGTAAAAGATGTGGTTGACATCATTCAAATTCCTGCTTTTTTATGCAGACAAACCGATCTTTTAGTGGCAGCTGGTAAGACAAAAAAATGGGTAAACGTAAAAAAAGGGCAGTTTCTTTCTCCCTGGGATATGAAGCATATCGTTGAAAAGGTTAGACAAACGGGAAATACCCGTATTGTACTTACAGAAAGAGGAACAGCCTTTGGATACAATAATCTAGTCAGCGATATGCGCTCGATTATGGTGATGAAAGAGCTAGGTGTACCTGTTTGTTTTGACGCCTCGCATTCTGTGCAGCTTCCCGGCGCTTTGGGGCAAAGTTCAGGTGGGCAAAGGCAGTTTATTCCAGGCCTTACAAAAGCGGCTGTATCTTTAGGTATTCAGGCGGTATTTATCGAGTCACACCCCGATCCTAAAAATGCGTTAAGCGATGCATCAACTGTACTTTCCCATGAAGATTTAGAAGATCTTTTACAAACAATCATTCCCTTACATGCCCTTTGTAGCGGTTATGCACGGATATAGAAAAACCCGTTTTTTCTGCTGGACCTGCACCGGGTTTTTGGGACTACTTACTCTGTATATTGTATCTCTTCCACAAAAACAAAACCCTTCTTTAAAACCAAAGCAACAAGCTTTAATTTCCGCCGAAGGAGTACAAAAAACCCTTTGGAAACAGCAAGTAGAAGAAAGTGCGAGAAAAAAAACACTTTTTCTTACCGCAAAAACATCTAAGATACAAGCTACAAAAAACCAGATAGAAGAAGCGTTATACCAAGTAGAGGCTTCTTTTGTAGAAACGGTTACAAGCGGATTAAAAAAGCCGCAGCTTTTATATTCTCCCTATGCAATCTACCGCCCAAAAGAAGGCTCCATTCTTTTTTCCCAAGTAGATATATACGGCGAAGAAAAGCGAAAAAAAAACGGGATATGGTACAGCAGAAATATGCATACTCCTTCCCTTTATTTTTCCTTCAAAGAGGGATTTTGTAGGACAGATCACCTGCAGATTGTTTGTAAGCCTTTGTAACTTTCAATATAGTAAGATAGATTGTAGCGCTTTTTGCACCTGCAGCGCACTTTTTTTGCTCACACCTGCATTTTTTGCAAACTGAGGCCACGCATCTACTGCAGACTGTACCTCATCGATGATCTCTACCGCATCAGACCTTGCTATACCGATCTTATCTGCAAGCTGTAGTAGATGACTTTTACCTGGATTTTTCCCTTCTCGCATCACCATAGTGCAATGCTCTCCACATGGGCCATAGGAAAACGTCAAATCATAAGCAGGTGAAACGCGCCATACACCAGATGAGACCATCAAAAACGCAAAGTTTTTCGCAAGATCATCCCGGTTATGACTAAACACATTAAATGCGCAGGCTCTAAGCTGTTTTTTACATTCTTGTATATTTTTTGTGATATGCATCGTTGCCTTCAAGATCATCTCATAATCTAGACTAGGCAACCGATGATCTGCATGCAAAAGACCGCTGATCGTATGCATATGCACCCTTCCACCATCGATTCGATCAAACCGCTTTGTGCCAAAAAACCCCCATCCTTTACGAGAAGGAAATAACTTCGCTTCTGGAACATCAAGACCTGCGCATTTTGCCATTTGATGATAAGCGTATTCAATAGCGGATAGATCTTTTAGATCGCTACTAGCAGGGAACTTAATCAACCAATCGACTTGATCTACTGATAAAAGCGCTTTAGGCCTTGCTCCAAGGGAACAGCCGCCTAAATCTAACAAGTCTTCTACGTATGTAGAATCCTGATTTTTCTGAAAAGTTTCTATTTCTGCTGCTATTTCGTCTAAGGAATGAGTATTTGTAGTGGAGCTATGCTGTACTTCAGGCTCGTACAATAAAGCTCCCATACCATGTGACCCTACAAAATAGAGCCTATCTAATGGAGATAAATCGCTAAAATTGATCTGATTTTTCGTAAGATAGCAGTCTAATAAAAGGCAGCCCCAACCATCGGATAAGCTATCATTGAATACGCCAAAAAGGCCATCGAAGTGACTACAGCTTGCAGGGATTTTCCCTTCAGTAATAGGCAATTTGAACGGAGACAGCTCCAAGCCTTTCAAAGAGAAGTTTTTCTCATAAGTAAAAAATACCTGCTGGTCTTGCATGATTAAACGCCCTACTAATTGTCTTTCTTTTTTCGGCTGATAATATACACAGATTTCTTGTAGTGGAGTAAATTGCATACGCCCAGCTCCTCATGCTAAATGCTCTATTTTTCTTAAAAAAACAACCAGTATAGCAAAGTCCTTTTTCGGCAAAAAGTCGCTTTTTGGAACCGATCTTGTTATGCTAAAGCTATGTCTTTTTTATTGCAGATGGAAAATATCCACAAACGCTTTGGCAAAAGAGCGATACTACAAGGGCTTTGTTTTCACGTGCATCCAGGAGAGATCGTAGGGCTTCTAGGCTCAAATGGAGCGGGGAAAAGCACAGCATTTCAAATCATTATGGGCATGCTCAAACCAGATGCAGGCGCCGTTTTTTTGCAAGGGCAAGACTTAGTATCAAAAAAAATTCATGAACGGGCTCTTTTAGGACTGGGCTATCTTGCACAAGAGCCTTCTGTGCTTTTAGATTTAAGTGTAGAAGATAACCTTCTTTGTATTTTAGAGCTGTTGCCCCTAAGAAAAAAAGAGCGGATTGAAAGGTTATATGCGCTACTGGAGGAGCTTAAATTAACAGCCCTTAAAGATAAAAAAGCTAAAACGCTTTCAGGTGGAGAAAAAAGGCGATTAGAGATCACTAGGTGTTTGATCCGCAGCCCTACACTTCTTCTTTTAGATGAACCTTTCGCTAACATCGATCCCCTATCGATCGAAGAGGTAAAAGAGCTGATGCGCCATTTAAAAAAACGGGGTATCGGGATTTTGATCACCGATCACAATGCAAGGGAGCTATTTTCTATTGTGGATAGGAGTTATTTGCTACAAAGCGGAAAAGCGCTAGTTTCTGGATCAACAGAAGAGATTGTGCAAGACGCCCAGGCAAAAAAGCACTACTTAGGCGCCTCATTTCAGCTCTAGCTTACGCGTAGATTTCACTAAGATCAAAGAAAAATGCGATCTCTTTTTTTGCATTTTCTAAGCTATCAGATCCGTGGACTGCGTTTTCCCCAACGTTGGTTCCATACAGCTTGCGAAGAGATCCTTCTTCTGCTTTTTTAGGATCGGTTGCTCCCATAATTTCCCGGTTTCTTTTTACCCCATCTGCTCCTTGTAGAACTAAAGCGATGATAGGACCAGAAGACATAAAAGAGACAAGTTCACCAAAAAACGGCAAATGGCTATGAATTGCATAAAATTCTGCTGCACGTTCTTTTGATAACCGGAGCATTTTCATAGCTACAACAGAAAGACCTTCTTGTTCAAATCGAGCAATGATTTTGCCCATGACTTGTTTAGAAGTAGCATCTGGTTTAATCAATGATAATGTCTTTTCCATAGATAGATTCCTTATATTTTTATTAATCATAACAGAAAGTTCAATAAAAATCTTCTAAAATATACTAAGGGATGTTCAAAGTGGAGAACTTCACACTTCAGGAGCTTTTTAACGCGAACACCGCTCAAGCCAGTCTATAGCTCTACCAGTCCCAAAACTCTCGCCACGACTAGCGCTATCAGCAACAAATACAGGAAGGCCTGTTTCTTTAATCAGCGCTTTATCTAAGCCTTTGATCAAAGCGCCTCCACCTGCTAAAACCATCCCTCTTTCTACAAGGTCTGCAGCAAGCTCTGGAGGACAATTTTCTAGTGTGAGCTTCACACTTTCAATAACCTGTTGGATGGGCTCTGCTAAACATTCTCGGATATCTACCGAATTGATTCATTTTGTGATGGGAAGACCCGCTACTTGGTCTCTTCCCCGAACTACCATTTCTAGCTCGTTATCACCTAAAGGATACGCAGATCCAATGGTCATTTTGATATCTTCTGCTGTTCTTGGTCCAACCATGAGGTTGTACGTTCTTCTCATGTAATTCATGATGCAGTCATCAAACTCATCACCTGCGATCCGAAGAGAGCGGGACTCGACTATACCGCCTAAAGAAATGATTGCGATTTCTGTTGTACCCCCGCCAATATCGATGATGAGATTAGCAGAAGGCTCATGCACAGGAAGACCCACTCCTATAGCAGCTGCCATAGGTTCTTCAATAAGCACGACTTCTTGCGCGCCTGCATGAAGAGCGGAATCTTCAACAGCCCGTTTTTCCACTCCGGTAATACCTGAGGGAACAGCTATTAATATTTTAGGACGAAACAAGCTTCTTGAAGGATTGACCCGCTTAATAAGGGCTTTTAACATCCCCTCAGCGATTTCAAAATCGGCGATAACCCCATCTTTCATGGGGCGAACAGCATGGATTTTTCTTGGAGTTTTGCCGAGCATCGCTTTCGCTGTATGCCCTACGGCAAGCACTTCATTTGTTAGAGAATCTACCGCAACTACGGAAGGCTCTGCTAATACAATTCCTTTTCCTTTGACGTAGACAAGTGTGTTGGCAGTGCCAAGATCTATTCCAATGTCGCTAGAAAAGAGGATCGATAGTCGGTTGTATTTTTCTTTAACGTGTGTCTTCGCTTGGTCGAGAAGCTTTTTCACAAGATCTTTTGCAAATGGACTCATGGCCTTGATGATGTTATGTCTGTAGAAGTTCTAGCACATCTTCCCAGGTAAGTTTACTCATAATCTCATCATCGCAACTTACCACTTTCTTGACGAGTCCTTTTTTTCTTTTCTGCATATCTAAGATCTTTTTCTCAATGGTATTTTGCGTGATCAATTTATAAGAAGAAACCGAACGTTTTTGCCCCATGCGGTGGACGCGGTCGGTGGCTTGGCTTTGCACGCCTGGATTCCACCACATGTCGTAGTGAATAACGGTATCTGCCCCTACTAAATTGAGACCTGTACCCCCTGCCCTGAGTGAAACGAGAAACACGGGTATATCGGGGTTTTCATTGAACTCTTTGACGATTTGCAGCCGGTTTTTACTCGAACCGTCTAAATAAGAAAATCGGATGCCTTTGTGTGCAAAATCGTTGCGCATGATCTCGAGCATCCGGGTGTATTGGCTAAAAATCACTGTTTTGTGATTTGCCTCTACTAAGGTCTGGAGAAGCTCTAATAACATTTCATATTTTGCTGAATCGTTCGGCTCTGCGGTTTCTTTCGCAAAAATTGCAGGATGGCAACAGATCTGCTTTAACCGGGTTAAAGTCGCAAGAACGTGGATATGGACTTTATCAAATCCATCTCTTTCTACTAATTTTTCAAGCTCGCTTTTTGCCGATCTTGCATACGAGGTGTATAGCTCCATTTGCACATCAGACAGCTGGCAGTGGTATTCAATTTCTTCTACAGGAGGCAATTCTTTAAGCACATCTTCTTTCATCCGTCGTAAAATAAAGGGCGCGATTTTCCTTTTGAGATGCTCTATATTTTCCCCTTGTTCTTCTTTGGGAGCGCGGACATATTTTTCAGAGAACCGCTCAAATGTGGATAAAAGCCCTGGCATAAGAAAATCGAAAATGCTCCATAGATCCTCTAAAGAATTTTCAATAGGCGTACCGCTTAAAGCAAGTCTGTGGACCGACTGAAGCATTTTGACCGATTTTGCATTTCTTGTGCCCCGGTTTTTAATATGCTGCGCTTCATCTAAAATGGCGTAGGCAAAAACGAAGTGTTCATAAAGGGCAATATCTTTTTGCAGCAGCGTATAAGAGGTAATGACAATATCCCATGTATCTACCGCTTCAATCAGCTTTTTCCGAGCTGAGGGAATCCCATCGATCACAGCGACACGTATATTGGGATTAAATTTATGAAATTCTTCTTTCCAGTTATACAAAAGCGAAGTGGGGCAAACAATGATCGAAGTTGCCTGATCCATTTGCGTTTTAACCTGAGAAATAGCAGTAATTGCCTGCAGGGTTTTACCAAGCCCCATATCATCGGCAAGCACGCCATTTAAATACATTTTCCTAAGAGTATTGAGCCAGTCTACCCCCTCTTTTTGATAGCTGCGCAAATCAGCTTTTACATCCTTTGGAAAAGGATCTAAAGCAATTTTCTTTTCGCCTAAAATCTGCGCTTTTACCTCGGCTAACCCTCCGCTCATAGAATACGATACAGGGAGATCTTGGAACGTAGACTCTTCAATACCGATTAAGCTCCAAAGAGGCCGGTCTTCAGTAAAGGAAGAAATCTTTTGAATCCCCAGCTCATCAAAAATTTGGACAAGGTGAGCCATCTTTTCTAAATCGAGCACTAAAATCCTAGAAAATCTTTGCCCCTCAATTTGCCCTTTAGCCTTTTGCAGCTCGATAAAAGAGCGTTTTGACGCGATGCAATCCCAAAGTAGATCAAGCCTTACTCCTTTCAAAGGACCATCTACCACTAACTTTAACTGGTAATATCCTGCTTTTTTCGATAGATCTAACTCGATTTTGAATGTTGTTTTGTCATAAATGAACTGTTCTAACAGATTTTCTGGACAGTGAAACTGGATCCGGTGCTGATTTTTTGGTACCGCACCTGTCATGAACTCCACAATTTTTTTCTCAATTTTTAGAGAAAAGGTTCCCGTTTTCGGATCGGGAATAAAATCTTGGAAAAGCTCTTCTACAATTTTTCTTTCTTTTGCAAGGTTTCTGGCTAAAATCCCCTCACCTGCCACAAACGCTTCCACTTGTTCAAAAGAAAGGCGCTCTACACTAGCGGGAACAGCCGTCTGATCGTAGATGAAATCGACGCTCGCATCGAGCTCTCCATCTAGGTAAGAAAGTTTACAAACAGCGCTCATCTCCCCTGTAAACGGCAGAGTGACAAATTTTTCTAAAACGTTTTTATCTACCACTTCTCCATAGCGTTTTAGCTCAGGCAAAGAGTCTTCTACAAATGTCCCAAATAAAGGCTCTGGAATCGTCATCTCTCGGATCGACAGCACTTCTTTTAAATGCGTTCTTTTGATGTGTTTTGGGAAGCGAAAAAATGTATTTTCATAGATCAACCCTGGAAGAGAAGAAGAAAACAAGCAAGCTTCTTCAACATGCACCTCTTCTTGCCCTAAAAGAAGCATCGGTTTTACAAACACTTTAGCAGAAGGAGAATCTATATATTCTAAAATAAAGCGGAAAATAGCTGTCGAAAAAGAGTATTTCAAAGGCGTTTCTAAGTTACCTACAAAGATGCAAGGCATAGAGCCGCTTTCTTCTAAACGTGAGGTAAACGCTTTTGTTTTGATTTTCAGCAAATTATCATAGACAAGCGAAAGAAGCATACCAAACTGATCGCTATCCATGAAAAAAGAGCGTTTATTGCGACAAAGGGGGCTAGGCATTTCTGCGTAGCTGAGTAAAAGCTTCAATACTTTTGCATCGATATCAGAAAATGAGTTCAGCGAAAAAAAGTAGCGTTTTCCCCCAATTAAGATCGTCTCTTCATACCGAAGAGCTTCCATAAACACTGCAATATTAGCAATTTGTAAAGGCTTCGAGCGAAAAGGGAGCCTAAGCGCAATTTGTAGCTCTACTTTTTTCCCTTTTTTCTGCAAAGACTGGGGATTGAAAAGCATCAATAATTCTGCTTGCACAAAGACGTTGTCTTCACTTGGCAAGAAAAATGGGGACATGGATAGCACTTTTGCTGCAGTTTTGTATTCTTGCAGCACTTGCTTTTGCTGGAGTAGATCCCGCTTTTCCACTTCTTTGGTTTTTGCAACTTCAATGGTTTTAAGTAGAGCTCTTGTTTCTTCTTGATCACTTTTCTCTTCTAAAGAGGCTTCTTTTGAGTAGTCTACGATTAAAGAATCGAGCTTTTCCTCAATAAAAAAGACCAAAGCAGCTAAGTGTTGGCAGTCGTAGCGGTAAGAGCAGTCACAGTTCGAGTGCACCACTTCAGACTCAAAACGATCGATCTCCATTTCACAAGAATAGGTGTTATCATACTTACCCAAAACTTTCGCTCCAATCCGGATCACATCGCTTTCTAAGCGAAGGATCTTTGCCGACACCACTTTTTGTGACTGGTACAGCTGTTTTCCTTCTTTTAAAATATTTGAGGCGAAATCTTGCTTAAGCTTGCGAAAATTCAACATGTCTTTGGTTCCATGTAAATATAGAATTAATAGGTGTATATTCCGTTTTTACCGGTTTCGGTTTAGGAGAGCAAGGAAAAATTAGAGTTTTTTTTTACACATAGGAGGCATTAAGAATGCAGCCTATATACCATTGAAAAAGTACCCTTTACAGCAAAGGTCTAGTTGATTTAAAAGCTTCCTTTTTCTATAGTGTATTGACTACAAGTGCGGATGTAGCTCAGTGGTAGAGCATCACGTTGCCAACGTGAGGGTCGTGAGTTCGAATCTCATCATCCGCTTTTAATTTCAACATAAAGGCAGCCATCTGTGACGGAAAAAAATAAGTCTCCTAAAGTTCCCCGCAAAAAAACACCTCCGAAGGAATCTTCCCCTCCTAAAAAAACTCCGTTAAAGGGAAAAACGAAAGTAGAGACAAAACCTGAAGCTACTCCAAGACCAGAAACTCCCGCTTTAGAAACGTTTCAAAATGATGAGGTAGCCGTTGTACTCGAAAGAAAATCTTCTTGTATCGTCTCTCTTGAAACGACT
Source organism: uncultured Chlamydiae bacterium (assembly GCA_937899275.1). Classification (GTDB taxonomy): domain Bacteria; phylum Chlamydiota; class Chlamydiia; order Chlamydiales; family SM23-39; genus CALBPE01. The sequence continues at coordinate 32,212 of CALBPE010000114.1, read as the reverse complement.
CCTACAGAAATACTTCTCAAAAAAGCAGAAGATCTCGCTTTAAAAAAAGTGCGCAAAGACATCTCTTTACCAGGCTTTCGCAAAGGAAAAGTTCCAAAACAAATGGTCGAAAAAAAATATGGCCATGCGATCCAAGAACAAGCAAAAACAGAAGCTGCAGAGCTTGCCTTTAGAGCTTCAATGCAGCTCATCAAAATCCCTTTACTAAATGATCAAAGCAAAGTCTCCTTTTCTTTAAAATCTTCTGATCCTGCATCTCCTGTTTTTTTATTTAGTTACGAGACAGATCCAATTATTCCGAAAGTTGATGCTACTGCGTTTCAGGTAAGTGAAGAAAAGCCTCAAGAAATCGGTGAAAAAGAACTAGAAGAAGCCATTAAACAAATGCGCTTTTTCTACGCTAAATGGAATCCTGTAATCGACCGAGGTATTCAAGAAAATGACTTCATCATCATCGATCTAGAAACAGCGGATAATCCTGGAGAAAAAGTATTTGCAGATACCAGATTTGAGGTTTCTGATACGCACATGGCTGGCTGGATGAAAAAACTTGTTTTAGGAAAAAAAGCAGGCGACGTATTAAAAGGCGTCAGCGATCCTAAAGAAGACAAAAAGGAGGGTGAAGAAAGCGAATCAATGGAGAAAAAAGATGTCGTTCTTACGATTAAAAAAGTCGAAGAAGCAGATCTTCCCCCATTCGATGATGCTTTTGCTAAAAAAGCAGGTGCTGAAACAGTCGACAAGCTAAAAGACTACTTAAAAAATCTCCTGCAGCAAAAAGCAGTAGAAAAGCACGACCAAGAGCAAAGAGAAGCGATCAACCGCTTCTTACTGGATCAATACCCCTTCGATATGCCTCAATCTCTAATTGAGGCAGAAAAAAACCACCGAAAAAAGCAAATCCTACAAGATCAAACAAGGTCAAAGCAAATCGAGAATTTTTCTGCAGAAGAAAAAAAAGCGATGGACCTTGAAATCACCAGCCAATCAGAGGAAGCTGTCCGTTTATTTTATTTATCTAGAGCAATTGTTCGCGACAGCGGCATCCAAGTGACAAAAGCTGAAGTCGAGCAAGAAGCAAAACGAACTTTACAAACCTTTGGCCCTGTAAGGGTAAATGCACAAGATATACCACAAGAAGTCTTTGCTCTAGCTCTTTCCAAAGTCATTTTACGCAAGGCGCAAGATTGCATACAAAGCTCAGCTACCCAAGCAAAAAAGACTCCGGCAGCAAAGGTTTGACAAAAATTTCCCGCTCTTTTTTACTTGGATCATCGAAAACAGAAGGAAGTTGCTATGTCTTTTAAAGATTCTAGACCCAAAATGTCTCTTACACCCTACGTCATTGAAGATACGGGAAGAGGTGAAAGATCTATGGATATCTTTTCCCGTCTTCTTAAAGATCGGATTATTTTTATTGGCACAGAAATCAGCGATCAAGTAGCAAATGTGGTCATCGCTCAGATGCTTTTTCTAAAAATGGAAGATCCCAAAAAAGACATCAACTTATACATCAATTCCCCTGGTGGTTTGATTTCTGCAGGCTTAGCCATTTTAGATACCATGCTTTTTTTAGGTTGCACGATCAACACCTATTGCATAGGTCAGGTTGTGTCGATGGCAGCTCTTTTGATTGCAGCAGGCACTAAAGGAAAACGCTTTGCCCTTCCCAACAGCAGGATCATGCTACACCAGCCCTACGGCGGCGTTGGAGGAAGTTCTGCTGATATCAAAATTCAGGCAAAGGAAATTTTAGAACTAAAAAAGCTCACTTCAAAACTCTTAGCGCAATTTACCGGGCAAGATATCGCTAAAGTCATCAAAGACGCTGAAAGAGATTTCTGGATGAGCGCATCTGAAGCAAAAGAATATGGGCTAATTGATGAAATCGCCCAGCCGAAAAAAGTAGAACAAGAAATTGAGGCAAGTGTCTAAATGTCGAGCAAAAAACAAGAACTTCCCACCGCATGTTCTTTCTGCGGTAGAACGGAAGAAAACGTAGAAAAGTTGATTTCAGGGCCAAACGCCTACATTTGCGATAAATGCGTCTATTTATGCTTAGATATCGTAAAGAAAAAACCAGCTCCTACAGAGTTTCAACTGCTCAAACCAAAAGAAATCAAAGACAAACTCGATGAATACATCATCGGCCAAGAACTTGCTAAAAGAACCATTGCTGTAGGGGTCTACAACCACTATAAGCGGATCCGATCTATGTCAAAAGATACCGGCATAGAGTACTCTAAATCAAATGTGATGCTCGTTGGCCCTACAGGCTCTGGGAAAACTCTGATTGCCCGAACACTTGCCCGTATTTTAGATGTTCCTTTTGCGATTACCGATGCGACCACATTAACAGAAGCTGGTTATGTGGGAGAAGACGTAGAAAACATCATACTGCGTCTTTTGCAGGCTGCAGATTACGATGTAGCAAAAGCAGAAATGGGCATCATTTATATAGATGAGATCGATAAAATTCGAAAAACAAGTGGTAATGTTTCGATCACAAGAGATGTATCTGGAGAAGGAGTCCAACAAGCTCTTTTAAAAATCGTAGAAGGAACCGTTGCAAGCGTTCCCCCTAAAGGAGGAAGAAAACATCCCAACCAAGAGTACATCAAAGTCAATACACAAAACATCTTGTTTATCGTTGGCGGCGCTTTTGTCCATTTAGACAAAATCGTAGCCAAGCGTTTAGGAAAAAGCACCATCGGCTTTGAAACAGCAGATCGGGACCTACCAAGCTCTCATGAGTCGAATTTCCTTCTTTCTCAAATAGAGCCAGAAGATCTAATCGAATTCGGCATGCTCCCTGAATTCATCGGAAGATTCAATAGCATTGCTAACTGCAATGAGCTCGATGTCGATAGCTTAAAAAGGATTTTAGTAGAGCCAAAAAATGCCGTGATCGAGCAGTATACCCAGCTTTTTGCAGAAGAAGGGGTGAAACTGACCTTTACTGAAGACGCCCTTTACGCTATCGCGAAAAAAGCGCAAGCTACCGACACAGGAGCAAGAGCGCTTAAGATGATTGTGGAAAACCTTCTTCGCGACCTGATGTTTGAAGTGCCTTCTGATCCTACAATTAAAGAAATTGTTGTCGAAGAAATCACCGTTACCGGAAATAACGATCCGGTGATTCATAGAAAAACAGAAAAAAGCGCCTAAATCTTGTATTGTACCTTGTTTTATGCGTTAAGGCGTTTGTGGATGTCGACCCGTTCAAAAGCATGCATGGAAACATCTGGAAATGTTTCGTTCATCTTGGTTTTCACTGCGTCATCAAACTCTTGAACCGCCTCGGGGCGTTCTTCTTTTCTAAAAACCAGAGCGAAGTGATCGTTTTGTAAAAGCGCGCGGACAAAGCTTTCTAAACAGCTATCTTTTGTTAAAGCCAAGTCTTGATTGAGACGATTTTTTGCAACGATATTGAAGATACCTGCCTGAACTGCTGTTTTCACATAACGCATCTCTTCTGGCTGAAGGTCTTTTGCGCTTTTCATAAAAGAAAAGTAGGAACCTGCATGATACATCGCATCTCCTAGTAAAGGCACCTGCCCCACATAGGAGTTTTTGCTATTTGCCTGTACGTAAGCAGCAAGCCTTCTCTCGATTTCTTGTGTCTTTGTAGCGATTTCTCTAATGGAGGAAAGGTCTTTGGTTTCATAGTATGTATAAAGAGCTACAAATAGCGCGGTTTGATCTAATTGCATCAGCTCCATGGCTGTTTTTTCATAATGCGCTTTTTCGCTTTGGATTTGTAGAATTTCATCATGAGGCGCAGCAGCGTTTTCCAGGATAGCTGCTTTCGCTCCGATCATGCGCCTGCATTCTGCTAAAAGATGTCTTTTAAGAGCTTTTGCTCTTGTTAACATGTCGGTTAGACCCTTAAAAGTGCGCTCTTTTTCTTCATCATCGATCAATAGCCTTAGAGGGTTTCCAGCTAAATGCTCGAAAAACTCTAAAGTAGCCATGTTCCATTTTCCATCTGCAGAGATGAAACGTTGTTTAGAGAGGCTATTTAGCCTTGGCGTGTAACATTGCGGCTGATCTAAAATAGAAGGAGCTGCATCTAATGAAGCCATGTAACTTACAACGGAAGATGCGTTCACCGGTAAGCTATACCTTCCGTGATCTTCTACGATATTTCTCATATCTGATAAAGTAGGAATTTCCCCTTCTCTTGCGTGGACAGAAAAAAGAGTCCCATCAGGTCGTCTAAAAGTAAGAATCGAGTTATTCATAGAGAAAAACACAAAACGCTCGGGCTGAAAAACGTGCCCCGCTCCCATTTCTCTTTCGTAGATAGTAGCTACTGCAGTAAAAAACTCTTCTTCAAGAGCGCGCATTTTTTCCTGCATCTGCGCCCGATCAGAAGAAGTGCGCCCTTTCATCTGCACTTCTTCTCCCCTTTTTCCAATAGTTAAAAAAAGAGCAGGAGGCGTATCCGCAGGCCCTACAGGAATAGCTTCAGCGTTTTCTACAGGAGCTTCTTCTAAAACAATTTCATAATCACTAAGCTGCCTGGATGCTCTAGGACCTGTTATACGAGAACGAGTGGCAGCATGTCCATGATGAACAGAAGGTGTTGTTTTCTCTATTATTAATCTAACCATAATACCCCTTTTATTATATTATAAACTATAATTTTAAATATTTCAATATAAATGTTCATAACTATAGAAATAGAATAATAAGAGATTCTTCTACGACTTGGCTGATGATGTCTGGCTCCCCCACTATAAATAGTGCTTACTAGCATGTGTATTCATAAAGCGCTCATTATAAATAGGATAGAAAAACCTCTCTAGGAGCACGTAAACATGCAAATTACACACTGATTTCTGCAAAAAACTCCCATTTTTTCCTAACAGTTTCTTGAGGCAAAAATTAATTAAACCCTTTACTGTTAACAATTTAAATAAGATAAGTCATATTTTTACCTTGCGCTGTAAAAGTTTTTTTGTTATAATAAATGTACGGGGAATTACGAAAGCAGACAAAAAGGAACAAAACTAATGGAAGAAAAGATAGAAAAATTAGAAGAGTTATACAAAGAGATCAATGAGCTCACACCAGATAAGATGGATATGGTTGTATCGGAGTCGATTCATACATTTGAGCAGATCCTAGAAAAACTCAATGAAGGAACAAAAGAAGAAAAAGAAGCGGCCATGCAGCATGCAAAAAGACTGAAAAGCCAGTTAGAAAAGCAAGCAGACGATGCGATGCAGGCGCTAAAAATCTCAAAAGATGAACTCAACGCCTACGCTAGCGATAAAAAGAACTTTAGCGAAGAAGAGTGGGCTGCTTTAAGTAAAGCAAGAGAAGAGCTCTCATCATACCGAGAGCATATCGATGAAACAAGGTCGGTAGAAGAGCTCAAAGAAGAAAATGAAAAGCCCAAGAAAAAACGGGCAAAATCTGCGAAATGGCTCGCAGTTTAACAAACAATATACAGTAGGAAAAAAGCATGACAATTCACAGCGTACAGACAAGCTATAAAGTAGAGGTAGCTGCAGAAAAAACAGCAGACTCTACCCCATCTTCTTTAGGCGCAGCTACTTCATCGTACCTTTTGGATGCGATTTTTGGAACAGATGCCACTCCTTCCACTGCACCTTCAAAAGATGATATCCAAAATACAGAAGATGCGGTTGATGTGATCAATCTTCTTTGTGAAATTTTAGAACTTGCAAAGGAAGGCAGTGGAGATATCCCTGATTTAGGCAATAGACTACTTGCCATCTTGCGAAAAGATCCAGCCAAAATGCAAGAAGTGTTAGGAAACGGCCTATACAATCTTGCTGCGCATATAGCAAAAGACGCAGGTCACTTAAACTACCAAGATATCCTCAACAGGTTCAATGCAAAGAATGCGGGACCAAATCTCATTGCAGGGTACTTAGATAGCAATAAAACAACCATCAATTACCTCCTATCGCATATGGGAGGGCCAGGAAGCTCAGGCCTTCCCGATTTTGATGCAGCAAGCCAAAAGTTTTTAGGTGATATGACAATGATTTTACTGACTCTATCCACCACAGCAACAGACTCGTTTAGTAGCAGTATCGCAGATGAGTTTTTTGGATTCATGAACGCAAGCTTTGGAGGCGATGTTCTTGCCAATCTTTTAATGATGAACGCAAAGGAGCATACAAGAAATGCAGCTGATGCAAAAAGCTTATATAACCGCCTAGTTCTTAGTCTACAAATTGCAGAGCCTAATGCTCCTGCGATCGTGAAAGATTTGATTAGTGATGTGGAAAAGCATCCATATCAAGACAACATCGATCCAGCTGATATAGCTTACGCCTTAGAACAAGCTAGAAAAGCTGCCAACAATTTTTTTGGCGAATAAACAAAGGGACATTTTATGACAGATAAATTATCTACAGAACAACTTGCCAAAATAAAGGCAACAACTACAGATCAAATCCAAGTAGAAGAAGTAAAAACAACCTCCTCTACAGATACGCTACGCTTAGCCTTTGTGCAGGAAACCACCAGCACGATTGACGCTCTTCTTGAAGAAAACAAAAGCAAGCCTTCTCAAAGCCCATTGCATATGTTTAGCAACATGGCTGCAGCAGAAAGTCTAGGAAAAAAGCTGAAAGAAGAAGAGATGAAAGTAGAGCTTGCAGCGACAAAAGCGTCTGGATTTACTCAAGGAAAAACTGCTGTAAAGTCCTCTACACGGGATAAACATCCCGTAGGAATTACACCTCCTTCTATACCAGGGCTGCCACCTGTCGATCCCGGTTCTATCCCAAATGATCCCGACTCGATGGCAACAGCTTTTCAAAACTGGTTGAACAGCTTAAAAGCGTCTCCTTCACCCGATCAGCTTATGGCTTTTTTAAGCTGGTTTATGGCCGCTTTAAGTAAGGAAAAATCGGGAGATATGTCCCCTGCTACTGCAGCGGTATTCAACAAGTTTTTCAATCAGCTGTCTTCAATTACCGGATCAAACGGCGAGACGCTAGCAGAACTTATGGTCGATACCTTAAGAGACCTTGCCTACAAAAATGGCGGCGCTGATGCAGCAAAAGAAGCGATGCAAAAGCTATCTGCTTATTTCGACCAGATGAAGGGAGAAAACTCTTTTGCCAATCAGATCGCGTTTTGGGCAGACCATGAAAATAAAGGGATCGATAGCTGGATTAAAAAACAGCAAGAAGATCCAATGGATCCCGATGACTTTGATTATTTTATGGTAGGACAAATGCTCAGTTTTTTCGAAGGCAACAAAGATCTTCATGATTTACTGCACAAAATCTTCATGGACGAAGTAAACTCCCTTGTCAAAAGATTTAAGAAAAACCCTGCAGTACTCATCACCTTGATCTTTGCCACAATGGGTCAGACGATGAGCAACATGCAGTATAGCTACGGCGGATACGGATTTTTGAACAAATACTTATCCGATGTGAGTAAGAAGATGGCCGACATCCAGAAAGAGTTTGCGCAAATGGGAACAAAAGATGGGATCTCTTCTAAAGACCTACAGAAGATGACCGATGAAATGACCCATTTGATGTATGAGGTAAAACAGCTACAAGGGCTATTTGGAAGCAATATTGTCAGCACAACAGATTCCTCTTTTAGCCAGTTCATGAAAACCAAAATCGATGACCAAGGTCATACGATGGAAGACTTTTTAAAAGATCCAAGTATTTCTAGCTGGGATAAGGTAGATCAGTATTTTAAAGATCACAAAACCTTCTATCAGCCAGGAAGTACAACGCAAGGAAAAGAAAAACCTTCGGGGCCAACCGATATCACAAGAACAATCCAGCAAGCGATGCAAGCAGCATCTACTGCTTATTCATCGCAGGCGCAGACGATATCGATCAAGATGAAAGAGTTATCATCACAGATTCAGAGTTTGATCAGTGAGATCAAATCGATTGTGATTACTAATTATAGCCAGGGTTGGATCGGCGCTGAAGTGCGCAACCAAAAACCTGCTTAAACAAAATAAAAAGGAGAAACTCTATGAATATACCCATAGATGATAGCAAAGTTGCAGCAAAAGGGGAAAAAGCGCAAGGCGCCTACTACTTCATGATGGGAACCAATCTACATGGAGCTTTATTTGCAGGAATCAAAGGAGCAATGCTCAATGCGACGGTATTGCAAGTAGAGATGCAGCAAACCTTAGCCAAGCTTTTATTGATCACTGATAACGCGCTTCTTCAGGTCAAACAAGAAGAGATCGAAGCGCAAAAAAGCTACCTTAAAGAGCTTGACGGCAACCCAGACTCTGCAACGATCAGTAAAGTCACCACCGAGTTGAATGCGGTAAAAGAGATGTATAACGCAAAAGAACAATCTGCATCAACGCAGCAAAACCAGCAAACACAAGCGCAGCAAAGCTTAGAGCAAGCAGCTGCTAACTTAATCAATAACGCCAATAGCGAGCTAGATATTCTAGCTGCGATAGCGAGGTAAGGCGATGTCTATAGAAATAGGAAAAACACCAAGCTCTCCCTTTTCTTCTGTTGATATGCAGAGTAAAGATGCAGCAAAAAACCACTCGATCCAAGCGGAAAACGCCGCGGTTTCTAATAGAAAAAACGTAGAAAAAAAGCGGATGGAACGATCGAGTCCAAAGACCCAGCTTTCCGATAAAAATGCAGAAAAACAAGCAAAAAAGCTTCTCGATGAAGAGCTAGAAATGATGGTGAAAGTCCATATCGTATTAACCCAGCTTGAAAGCCACTTAGCAGATCAACAGGTAAAGATCTCTGATAAGATCACAGTAGCAACGAAAAAAAATGCTGCAAAAGAGGTCAAAAAGATCGAAGAGGCGCAAAAAAAACTAGAAGCAGCAAAGAAAAAACAAAAGCAAATGAAAACCATCGGGATCATTGTATCGGTATTTGCCGGTCTTTTAGCAATTATGGCAGGAGTAGAAGCGATGATCGCTGTAGCAGCAATGATGGCTTTACAGTATTCAGGCGCGACAGATGAAATGACAAAAAACATGAGCGACGGACAAAAAGCGGGAGTAAGTATTGGTCTTGGCGCAGCTATTGGTCTTGCAACAGGAGGCGCTGGAGCTATCATGTTCACCGATACAGCAGCAGCTGCCGCTGAAGGCGCAGGTGTTGCTGCAGCAGACGATGCAGCCGCAGATGGCGTAGAAGCAGGTGCAGAAAACGCTCCTAACCGACCTCAAACAAGAACAGAAGCGTTCGCTGCAGGCGCCCGTTTTGGAACAATGGCAGGAACTATGCAGATGCTGATGGCCACAAATGTCATTGAAAAAAACCTGAAAAAGCTATTTGGCAAAGGCAAAGCTGCCGACATTTTAACCATCATCACCAGCATGCTTATTGTATTAGCTGCTCTTGCAGCTGCGGGAAACCCCTCTTCTGCAGAAGGTGGAATCGCAGGTCAGATCGAAGCGAAATTTGGTACTACACTGCCATCTTACATGAAAAACTCGTCTGTTATGATCCCCCGCGTACTTGCAACAGGTATGCTAGGCGCTTCTGCAGCGAAAGCTACGCTACAATCAGAGCTTGCACAAATCCAGTTTGAACAAGCGAAGTTAAGCCGGGAGATGGCTGCTGTATTAGAGAAAAAAGCGATACTAAAGTTTTCATCTACCGTATTAGAAAACCTACAAAAAAGAACAAAAGAAAACCTCAAGTCGTCTGCAAAAAGCTACGATATGCAGGTACAAAGCCTAGGCTCTTTATCCCTTGGTTTTGAAGCTTTAGCCCGCGTAATGGCGGCAAGAGCTGTATAACAACATATTAAAAGGAGAAATATCATGGATTTAGGAGTCATGCAACAAGGTGCATCAGGGGCTCTTTCTTCGGTTATGCAAAAGATAGAAGAGGCTGCGGTCAAACTTGCCGTTGCCAGTTTGCAGGCAAACGAAATGGAAATGAGAGCGCTTAAAAAAGCCAATAAAGAACAGGCAAATGCGATCAAAAGTTCTGTAGAAAAACAGGCAGATGCCACCTACTGGGATGGTATGACAAGCGCTGTATCTGCAGGTGTAGGACTCGCTCCCCAAGTGGCAAGTTATGGCATGGACCTTACTGAAAGAGGAGCGATTAACGCAGCGCAAACAAAAGAAACTGCAGCTAGCGAATATGAATCGCTTATACAAGAAGGGCTGCAAGCGCCCGAAGGCCCTGCAGGTATCGCAGGAGCAGCCGGTGGAGCGCCTCCAGAAGAATTGTTTGGCGTGCCTGAATCCGATGAAGAAATTGCGCTTCTTCTTGTCCGCTTTGGAGCAAAAGATTTTTATAACGCAGGCGAACTAGATCAATACGTTCCAGGTCTACTTGATCCTGCGGGAAACCCGGTAACTTACCGGACAAAGTATTCCAATACGATCAGGCAAAGTAGGGGAAATCCTGTCCACCGAGAAAAAATTGTTCGCTCGCTAAAAGCCGCTAGAAAGGCAAAACAAAACGCCGCGCAAGAAAAAAATAGCGCCATCCAATCACAAGAGACAAGAAGACAAAAATTCAACATCTTTTCTCAGATCGGCCAGTCGTCTATGCAAGCGGTAGGAGCTTTTCAAAAAGCAAATATTGAAAGACAAAGAGCGCAAATAGAACAAACAAGAGCGCTAATGGATTACGTTACCACGGTATTTAATCAGCTTTTACAAATTGCTCTTGCTATGTATAACCAGCAGGTTTCTAGAGCATCTGAATTCATCGAAACGGAAAAAACCATGGTGTCTTTAAACCGAGCTGTCTAATTTTCCTTAAAGATTTTTTCTGTAAAATCTTTTCTACCAAAAACCCCTGCTTACTCAAAATAAGCAGGGCTTTTTTTATCCGATAATCTATTTGCATTCTCTAGATCAAAACCATAGTTTTCGATCGGTTTTTTTTTGGTGTTTGAAATTTATTGTAAAGATACTAATAATTGAAGTAAGCACGTGAAACGTAGGATCTACAATGCTTGAATCGTTTGCACAAACGTTAGCAAAAGAGTTGCAGTTAACACATCTTTCTGTAGAAAACCGTTCTTGCAACCTATACATAGACCCTATTACTACATGTATACGGGAGCTAGATACAGGACTACACTTTACCGCAACTATTCGGGACATCCCAAAGCAAGAGCGGGAAAAAGTTTTTGCCAAACTGCTACATGCATGCATCCTTGGCCAAGGCACAGGAGGCGCTGTTATCGGCATCGATACAAGTGAAACCTACTTGACCTTATCGCTGGCCATAAGTAGAGAGTGCAGCTATCCTGATTTTAAGGAAAAACTCGAAGAGTTTGTTAACTATGCTACTTATTGGAAAGAAGAATTGGATGAATTAGAAACACGATCTGGAGAGCATTTTTACCACCGATGATAGGACACATCACTATAACTAATGGCCCGAAAAAAGGCCTTTTTTTTCCCTTTGAAAAAAAAGAGATATGGACACTTGGAAACGATCCTGAACTTGCCGACTTTTTTGTAGACGACTCGACAATTGCTCCAGAGCAGGCGGAATTCCAATTAAAAGAAGGGGCGATTTCTCTTAGCAATATCCATCCAGATGCCCCTTGCTTGTTAGATGGCAATCCGGTAGAAGATGCTACCATTTTGCAAGAAGGTGCTGTCTTTACCATTGGACAAAATACGTTTCAGTTTTCTACGAAAGCTCTACCAAAAACTGAACTCAATAGCGCCGCTTTCGATGCGCTATTTGACGACAATGAAAAAGCAGAAGAGCTTCCGCAGATAGGACGTGAAGAAACCACACTTCCCCCGCCTAAAGAAACCACAGACTTTTCTTCTTTGGATGAAGATGAATCGGAAAAAACAGCGTACGATACCATTTTCGAAGATCAAGAAGAAGAGGCGCTGCCTTTCAATTTATTTAACGACGCTCCTCTGATTTTAAAGGTTATTGCAGGGCCAAATGCAGGTGCAGAAATTGGGCTGGAAAAGGGCCGCTCTTATATTATTGGTAAAGATCCTAAAAAAGCCGATGTAGTTTTCCAAGATCTTAGTGTATCGAGGCACCACGCAAAGCTCTCCATATCTGATGAAGGCGGCCTGTACATTGAAGATTTAGGGTCAAAAAACAAAACGCTTGTCAACGGAACTACCTTAGATAAAGGAAAAGAGATCACCGGGCAAGATATCGTTTCTGTGGGGACAACCACGTTTTTGATCATCGATCGAGAAGTTGATGCACAAACCATTTACGCTCCTGAATACAGCAGCTTAGAAAGCCTTCCCTTTACAAAAGAAGAGGAAAAGCCGCTTGATGATGCCGCTGCGAAAACCTCCTGGAAAGAGGAGATGATTCCTACGAGGTACCTGTTTTTTGCAGGCTCTTTTGCTCTGATTGTTTTAGTGATGTTCCTATCGATTTTTTCCACATTGAAATCAAAAACAGCAGACCATGTGGCTCCTAAAAAAGAGGAAGATATCTTGCAAGAATTGTTTGCAAGCTACCACGACCTTACGTTCAACTATGCAGCGGGCTCAGGCAAGCTTTTTGTAGTAGGCCATGTGCTAACCCCTGTAAGAAAAGATACGCTTCTCTACCAACTGCAAGACCTTTCTTTTATCGAATCGATCGATGAAAGCATCGTGGTCGATGAGTATGTAGCAAAATCTATCAATGAAGTGCTTACAGAAAACATGGGGTTAAAAGGGGTATCTCTCTACGCTCCTAAAGCGGGAACATTTGTCGTTGCAGGCTATCTAAAAACCGCCTCTGACTTAGAAAATTTAGCAGACTATCTCCACAGCAATTTTTCCTACGCAGATCGGTTAGAAAACCACGTTGTGGTCGAAACCAACTTGATCGAAGAAATCCAAAACCTGATCTTATCCAAAGGATTTTCCAGGGTGAAGATGCAGATGACAAATGGACTTTTGGTTTTAGGTGGTTTATACGATGAAAAATACGCTTCCGCTTATAAAGAGCTATTACAAAGCGTGAAAAAACTCCCTGGAATTAGATCGATCAAAAATTTAGCTGTTGCTGCAAGTGAGCATGCCTCGCGTATTGATCTATCGCAAAATTACCAGGTAAATGGATTTGCAGAATACGACCATATGAATTATAGCGTAGTTATTAACGGGCAAATCATTACGATGGGTGAAAGCATCAACGGCATGAAAATCACAAAAATCTTGCCTCAGATGGTTTTACTAGAAAAAGATGGATTAAAATACAAAATCAGTTACTCCAGGTAATAGGTAAGCTAGGTGAAAAATATGTTTGGATTAGAAAAAAAAGAAAAAAATTTTGATCGATTTCGTTTCGACTTAGAAGTAGAAATCAGCGAAGATCCTGAAAAAGCAAAAGAGATTATCTCTCGAGCAGATCAGCAAACAGAGAAAATCAAAAAAACATTGAAGTCAGCGCCCAGTCGAGAAGAGTTAGATAATTTAGGAATATTACTCCACGCCTATGAAGCTGTAAAAAGAGTAACCACAAAAGTTGAGAAAAATGAGGCAACGAAATGAGTGAATTTATATCAGACAAAAACAAAGCGATTCTTTCCTTTTCTACACTGATTAAACAGTATAAAAAAATGCAATCAGAGCTAGTGATCCAAATTAAAGCGCTTGCATCGAACTCTAGCCAAGCTGCACCAGGTCAGTTTCTACTTGTACAATTTCAGATGAGCCAGGTAACGCAGGTAGGTGAATCGATTTCTAACTTGATTTCCCAAGTAAACAGTGTAATCAACTCCGCTGTTCGAAACCAAAAACCACAATAATGAGTATATCATGAGCATGTTATCTGAGTTTGCAGAAGATTTTTTCCTTTTTTTAGAATCAGGATTCATTGCAGTCAATCAATCAGATGAAGATTCTGCAGTGAAGCTTTTTCAAGCAGCGATGTTAGTCGATCCGAAAAATAGCCTATCGAAAGTAGGTCTTGGGTATATGCATTTGCATAAACTTGAAATCAGCAAAGCCTGCTCGTATTTCGAAGAAGTGCTAAAAGAAGATCCGCAAAATGAGATGGCAAAAACATTTTTAGGACTCGCTTTAACGATGTCACCAGATAAAGTTACCGAAGGCGAAAAACTGCTTTTTCAAATGGAAAAATCGTCCGATAACTTAATCCGAAATTTATCTACAGATGCGCTTTCATTTGTAGATAATTTCGTGAAAAAAGAACCGACTCCTTTAGATCTACAAGAAGCTAAAGGCAAGAGGAGTGGTAGCGTCTCATGAGCGATGAAATCAAAAAAGTGACCACAGACGCCGTAGGTTCTAAAGGGATCAATCCTAGCAAGCTGCCTCCAGATGGAAAAGACTTCCAGTCATTTATGCAGTCTTCTTCTGGAAATCAGCCAGGTGCATCTACAAATGCATCGAATATATCCCCCATGGATTTAGCGGCGCAAAATGCTTCTGCACCTACAGGCGCTTCCTTAGCAGAAATTTCTAGAAACGTAGCAAGCTCTGATCAGCACTTAAACGAAATGCAAAAAAAATTGCAGCAGTATCCCAACTTAAAGTTCAAAAGGCAGCATGAAAATTTGTTAAAAAATAAGATGCAAAATGCCAACCAGCATCTCAAAAAAATGCATGCAAAAATGGGTATACCGAGCCCTGAAAGCGCTCCTCAAAACACAAGGGGCGGCCCTGTAGCGCGTTTTTTACGCTACGTAACCGACGGGCAAAACAATCTTCTCGCAGCAAAAGCGCGGCTAGAAGAGATGGGGAAAAATACAAAACAGCTCAACCCCGCCAATTTGTTAGCCGTACAAATTCAAGCGGCGCAGGCGCAGCAAAATCTAGAGTACTCCTCAATTTTGCTAAGTAAAGTCATTGAAAGTATGAAACAAATGCTGAACATACAGCTTTAGGAACTCCTATCTGATGGACAAAAACCATCCCACGCTAGATAAGCTCATGCGCCACATCGAAGATGTGGAGCTCACCACTGTACACGGCAGAATCACCGAAGCGGTAGGAACGTTGCTAAAAGCAGTTGTCCCTCAAGTGAAGATGGGAGAAATCTGCCTTGTCAAAAGAGAGGGAGCTCCTTTAGCCGCTGAAGTGGTAGGTTTCACTAAAGATGAAGTGTTTCTATCACCCATCGGTGAAATGAAGGGCGTCGGCCCCTCTTCTGAGGTGATTCCCCTTAGAATGCCTTTGCATATTCAAGTGGGGCAAGGACTTTTAGGAAGGGTACTAAACGGCCTTGGAGAGCCCTTAGATTTTTCCACTAAAGGACCGTTGACAAATGTTCCCGATACCTTTCCTATTATCAGCAAGCCGCCTAACCCTCTAAAGCGAAAACTCATTCAAGAGCCGATATCAACAGGCGTCCGCTGCATCGATGGCGCTTTGACCTGCGGTAAGGGGCAAAGAGTAGGTATTTTCGCTGCAGCCGGCGTGGGAAAATCCACACTTCTTGGGATGATTGCAAGAAATGCAAAAGCCGATATCAACGTCATTTCCCTTATTGGAGAGCGGGGTAGAGAAGTCCGAGAGTTTTTAGAAAACGATTTAGGTGAAGAAGGCATTGCCCGATCTATCATCATCACCTCTACTTCAGACGAGGCGCCTCAGCTGCGTATCAATGCAGCTTACGTAGGCACAGCTATCGCAGAATACTTCCGCGAACAGGGAAAAACCGTCATTTTAATGATGGACTCTGTCACAAGGTTTGCAAGAGCCCTTCGAGAAATCGGGCTAGCTGCAGGAGAGCCTCCCGCAAGAGCGGGATATACCCCTTCTGTGTTTGCTACGCTGCCTAAACTGTTAGAACGCTCCGGTAACTCAGAAAAAGGTTCTATCACAGCTTTTTATACTGTGTTAGTTGCAGGCGACGATATGAACGAACCTGTTGCCGATGAAACAAAATCGATTTTAGATGGACACATTGTTTTATCGCAGGCTCTTGCGCACAAATACCACTACCCTGCAATTGACCTACTGCAATCGATCAGCAGGATCCTTACCTCAATTACCACAAAAGAGCACGTTGCACTTATCGGAAAGCTGCGCGAAGTTTTAGCAAATTACAAAAAAAACGAGCTTTTGATCCGTATCGGAGAATACAAACCAGGCTCCGATAAAGACGCCGATTTTGCGATTAGATATGTAGATAAGGTAAATCAATTCCTGCGCCAAGAAGTAGAAGAAAAAACGACATTTGAAGAGACGTTACAACAGCTACAAACCTTATTTCGATAAGCAACTATGGCCAAGGAAAAATATCCCTTACACCAACTGATGGCGATCAAAAAAAATCGCTATGATCAAGCGATTATTGAACTAGAAAAACGCAAACAAGAACTACAAAAAGAAGAAGAAAAGCTGCAACCACTAGAAAAAGCGCGCGATGAGGTCCTGCACCATAAACAAGAAAAACTAGCGCAGATGAGACAAACGTTGGATGGGGGAACAACCGCAGATAAAATCCAACAAATGAAAGAATACCTTAGCTTAGTAGACGAACAGTTAGCAGAAAAAGAGCAAAAAGTCGCCTCACAAAAAAAAGTCGTATCCCAAAAACAAGAAGAGGTGGAAAAAGCCACAGAACTTGTGTTTATGCGGGAAAAAGATGTAGAAAAACTCCTCGAACACCAAAAAGATTGGAGTGAAGAGGCTAGATATATGGAAAAAAAAGCAGAAGAAAAAGAGCAAGATGAACTAGGTTCTGCAGCGCATATTTTAAAGAACATTGAAAAAAGAAAAAAGTCTAGTTAATCTAGAATAAAGGTAGTTTTATGAGCATCAATCCTGTTGGGGGGGCTTTTGAGGGACGAAAAAAAGAGAACTCAAGAAATATTGACCCCACCAAATTCAAAGAACAAGTCGACAAGGTCCAAAAAACCGAATCGATCGATCCTGACGCAAGAAAAAAGAAAAAAGAGCGGGGGCATTCTGCTGAAACGCAGGAGCATGCGCCCGCAAAAAACCGTTCGATCTACGATCATAGAAAATCTGGAAAAGAGCGCTCATTTGGCCGCCCTATGACCTCGAATATCCCCTCGTCTACACCAGAGCTTACCGATAACCGCAGCTTGCCGCATAGCTACGAATTTTGGCAGAAAACTGCGCGGAAAAATTCCCATTCAGATCAAGTACACCATCAGGATAACCGGTCGCAAGAAACAGGAAAACATCCGACTGGCCGTAAAGACTCTAGAGACGCTTCTTCTCATCCGTCTAACGATAAAAAAACCACACGCCAGCGTAGCGCGAAAACAGCAAAAAACACCCCCCAACATAAAACAAGCAAAGCGGTAATAAAAGATACGGGGCAAGATGCAGGCTACAACGCAGAAGATGCGCCTTTTAAAGAGGAGGATGCTCCTACTGAGTCTTCACTAGATCAAGGAGCCTACGCGCCAAACACCTTCATGCAACAAAAAAGCTCTATCGACGAAGATCCAAAGGCAAGCGCCTATGAGGAAATAGCTGCAAAAAACCCTGCATACCAGGCGCCTTCATCTAGCAAAAAAAACGAGCAAGAAGAAGATCCTTATCCAGCAAATCTTGAGTCCCCTGCAACGTATGAAAAAAAACCTTTTTCTACTAAAGAAGAAAAACCCGATGTTTCGATAAAGAAAGAGAAGTATCTAACAAGCCTTGCCAAAGACTTTTCTCCCGTTTGTCCTCTTGATACTGACCCGCATAAAAAAGAGGGGGAACATCATACCCCTTTTTCCATGGATACAGGGAACTTTCCTTTAACCGGCGTTGCAGTTGGCGCATCTTTTGAAGCGATCAGCCGCGTATCGATTCCCCAGCAGTGGGAAAACGTGTTTACACAAATTGTAGGGACAGCCATTGTCATGCAACAAAATGGATTATCTAGAACAGAAGTCATCTTAAACTCCCCTGCATTTCAGCAGTCCATGTTTTTTGGCTCTTCCCTTATTCTAGAAAAATATGCAAGCGCTCCTGATTCATTCAACATCCAGCTCATCGGATCAAACCATCAGCAAATGAACGCTTTTATCGAAGGGATCTCTGGATTATACCAAGCTTTTGAACAGGGCCGTTTTTCTTTTAGAGTGGGGAAAATACACGCTTCTTACGATCCAGAAAGAGCCCTTTTTCGCCGCAAAGATTCAGCAAGTGGAGATAAAGACTCCGACACATCAGAAAGGAGAGATCGATGAACCAAGCGCATCCAATTTTCCCCTGTATTGAAACCCTTGCAGCTCAGGATCCTTCTTTACCAAAAATCACGCCTCTCTCTTATTTTGATGCAGAAGCCTTTACAGAAGAGCTACAAGAGCGTTTTTCTCTACAAGACTTCGAAGTAAAACTCGGCAGACAAAGCTATGTAGAAAAAAAACGCGCTAATAGCTACGCGCAAGATGAGCTTTTGACCTTTACCGCAGGCCCTATCGAAGGGGAATGTTACTGGGCTATGAGTAAAGAACACATCCGCAAATGGCTTTCTTGGCTTCTTCCTGAAGAAGCGGCAGATAGCCTATCTTATACCACGCTTTATGAAGGTTTTTACCATTACATCGTATTGGAGTGTTTAGACGCCTTAACAAACCTTCCTTTATTTTCTCGGATGTCGCCAAAAGTTTGCCTACAAAATGAGCTTCCGCAAAAACTATTTTCCATTGCGGTCCGCTTCATCCATAATGGAACATCGATTACAGGATACCTGCTTGTTCCTTTAGCATTTCAATCATCGTTTTTAACCTATTTTACCGAGTGGAAAAGTGAGCTACCAAAGCAGTCTATAAAAGTAGATGCTCCTATTCTTGCTGCAATAACCGTTGGCTCTATCTCGATCAGCCAAGAGGAGTTTGCGCAAATTGAGGTGGGATCTTGCATCCTTGTTGACGCCGTTGCATACCAGATCAAAGAGCAGATGGGAAAAGCTGCTGTATCTATTTCAGGATATACGCTTTTTTCAGGATCGATTCAAAAAAATAAGCTGACTATCCAATCATGTATTTCCAACCCGGAGCCTTTTATGGAAGAAGATGCAAAAAAGACTGACGAAAACCCAAACGCTACGAAAAAAACAGTAGAAGAGCTTCCTTTACAAGTGTCCGTGAATCTAGCAGAACTAGAGCTTTCTCTAAAAGAGTTAACACAACTTACACCAGGATCAGCGCTTACTCTTCCAGATAACCCTGGAAATCTCGTGTCTTTACGTGTACGAGGAAAAAAAATTGCTAGCGGAGAACTGCTATCTTTAGGCGATACTATTGGAGTAAGGATCTTATCGATCGAATCGAGTGGCGCTTGAAAAACATCTGCCGTTTGTAGAAAAAAAGAATAAAAATCGTATCCCTACAGATAAAAACCCCACTTGAAAAACTGCGATTTTTCTCTAGGGAAGTAGCGGTAGGACTTTCCCTACGAACAGAAGAGGGAATTGGTTGCATTTATTCCATTTAGTGGATTACGATTTAAGTGAGGTATGCAATGAAGTACGCTTTTTACTCTAAACCCATCCTACTGAATATCCCCTTATGAAAAAAATTCTATTCGTCTTCTTATCGTTTGTGGTTCCCTGCTTAGCTGCGACTACAACGCGCCCCACCCCTTTTGCAAAAGAGGCCCCTAAAAACGGCTTCACAATCAATTACCAAAACGTAGCTCTTGCAGAGTATGTCCGTTTTGTCAGCAAAGTCACTGGAGTCAACTTTCTATTTACAGAAGAAGAGCTAGCTATTCCGGTAACGATCGTATCGGAAGAGCCGATCACACCAGAAAACGTGATGGCGACTTTAACGCAAATTCTCCGCATCCAAGGCTTCTTACTTCTGCAAGAAGATAACAATTTGGTGATTCATAAAAACCCCGATGTAAAACAGCCTGCAAGACTGGTTTTCAAAGCAGAAGATATGGACCGCAGATACCCTTTGACGACAAGGGTATTTCGACTAAAAAATGAGTCGGCAGAGGCATTAGCTGCTGTGATCCGTCCGATGATGTCCAAGGAAGCGCAAATTGAAACATTACCGCAAACCAATCTTTTGATCGTCACTGATATTACAGAAAACATCGAAACAATAGCAGAGCTATTATCTCATATAGACACTACAAATAGCTCCGCTGGTATTGAACTCTACAGAGTAAAGCACAATGACCCTGCATTTTTAGCCGCGACAACAAAAGAAATTCTAGCGCCAATTGCTGCGGGAAAACCTCTACTCATCACCAATCCCCCAGGCTCTTCTAATCTTTTCATTGTAGCAAATCCCAGGCTGACAGAAAGAGCGCTTAGCATTTTACGCAATTTGGATAAAGAAAATGTGGGCAAACACAAGATCGATCCAAACAATGTATTCATGTACAAAGTACGCCACCGATCAGCAAAAGAGCTGCTGCATTCTTTACAGCAAATTGCAAAAAACATCGAAAAAAATGGGTATAAAAACCAAGGTATTGTCCGCGTTTTACAAACCGCACATAGCATTGATCAAGGCAAGTCTATTTTATTTACCGCTTCGGGACCTACTCTTGTGAAAGTACAAGAACTCATGCAGCTTCTCGATACCCCTGAAGAAAAAAAATCTCTCCAAGGCCAGACGGTGTTTTTATACCATGTAAAAAACCGTCCGATTAAAGAAGTACTAAGCTCCATGCGAGAAATCGCCTCGAGTATGATGAAAGAAGGCTATGAAGAAAAAGGATTGATCCAAGCGATTCAAGGTGCAAAAGCTATTGAAGAAAGCCATTCGATTTTATTTACAGGCGTCCCTAGCGCTATCGAGAAAATCAGACAGATTATTCCCGGGTTAGATGTTCCCACAAAAAAGGCGCTTTTATCTGAGAAAAACTCCTTTTTTCTCTATAAGCCTCTTCATGCATCGCCAGAAAAAATTTATCAAAGCCTGCAAGAGATCTTCCACCACTTGGAAAAAAACCCTTCGGGGCAAAAAGATCTGATTGATCTGCAAAAAAGGAGCGGTATTACCAAAACAGCTGGCGCCTTAGTCTTTACAGGCGACGCTGCTCTTTTCCCAAAAATCAAAGAAATGCTTTCTTTGATCGATGTCGCAAGACCTGCTGGCAAAGAGTCCCAGTTTTTAGCCTATCAGCCGCAGCATCTTTCTGGAGAAAAAATCGTCCAAGCAATGAAAGAATATGGCAAACAGCTGAAAGCGTCAGGCTTTTCTGATCCCAATGTATTAGAAAGCATCAAAGACATGAAGTGGATTGCATCTACAGGCTCTATTTTATTTACAGGCACGCCTCCTGTGCTGCAAAAAATCGATGGCCTTTTACAAACCATCGACACGCCAAATTCTGCTTTTGCTACACACCAAACCTTTTTTCTTCACCACTTGCAGTACATCTCTAAAGAACGTTTTGAAGAGTATTTCAAACAACTACAATCCAACCTTGCAAAAGAAAATGCAGTAGAAAAACCTCTTCTACAAGCCATCTCTTCGATGAAATGGATCCAACAGTCCCACTCGTTTTTATTTACAGGACCTAAACCCGATCTTGCAAAACTGCAGAAAATGGCAGAGGAAATCGACAATCCCACAGCGTATAAAGACAAACCCACCTTTGTTTTAATTCAGGTGAAAAATGTCAGCCGCAAAATGGTAGAAAAGTACCTCGATCAAATCGCCAGCAACCTCGATCAAGAAGATCAAAAGCAAGAAAGACTATACCAAGCCATCCGCTCGATGAAGTGGATTGATAACTCGGCTTCCTTCATGTTTTCTGGTGAGGAGCCTGCATTAAAAACGATCCAGTCGTTGATCGCATCATATGACATGCCAAGCGCTCAAGTAGGAGAATCGTACTTTGTATATAAGCTAAAGCATAAAAAAGGCGATGTCATTGAAAAAGCTTTGGAGTCTTTTGCTCAAAATATGCGGAAAGCTGCAGCTAGAAATGCGCAGGCTTTAGAGGTCATCGATAATCTTAAATGGATTAAAGCTACGAACTCCCTTGTGTTAATCGGGCCACCAACCGGTATTGAAGAGGTAAAAAAACTCATTGCAGAATTTGATGTGGCGCATCCAAAAACCGCTAAAGATGAAGCCAGCGATTTTTTCATGTACAAACCACAGCACATGTCTCCAGAAATGCTGCAAACAGCTCTTCTTGATGTCGCCAAAAGTTTAAAAGAAGGCGGCTTGATCGATTCCGGACTTATCCAAGCCATCCAGAGCATGCAATATAGCGAAAAAACCCGCTCTCTTGTCTTTACAGGAGCGCCTAGCTCGTTACAAAAAATCGGCGCGATCATCAAAGAGCTCGATATACCTGGATCAAAAGATGCCGCAATTCAGCGTATCGGCAAAACCTCTTTTCTTGTCTATAAGTTGAAAAATGCAAGTAGCAGCCGCGTTATCCAAGCAATTGATGGCGTCATCCAGGACCTGAAAAAAAGTAAAAATTACGATAAGCAGCTTGTCAAAACCCTGCAAAGCATGAAACATGTAAAAGATACCAACTCTTTGGTATTTACCGGGCCTGAGTCTGCGCTAGAAAAAGCGAAGACCCTCGTCATGAAATTTGACGTTTCTGGACTGGGAGAAGAAACGCCTCCATCCAAGTTTTTTATCTATAAACCTGAATTCAAAACAGGCCCTGAATTAGAAAAACTCTTGAAAAGTTTTGCCGATCATTTAAAAGATAGCGGCTTATCTGATCCAGGGTTATACGCTTCTTTATTTTCTGCTAAATACATACCCGCAACAAAATCTCTCGTATTTACAGGATCTGAAGAATCGTTAGGAAAAACCAAGCAGCTGATTGGCACAATTGATGTTCCTTCAGGAGAGCGCGCGGGACAAACCTCAGAAATACAGCCTATCGATAATACCTCATTTCTTGTCTATAAGCTGCAGTACCATAAAGGCTCTGATCTACAAGCGGCGCTACAAAGCATTGGAAAAGACCTTGCAAAATCCAATAGCAAAGTCAATGCAAGCCTTCTCGATGCCATCCGCTCTATTCAGTGGTTGGAGATCACAAACTCTCTTTTAGTTACTGGCGATCAACAAACCCTTACCCGTTTAAAAGAGCTGATCAAAAACCTTGACGTTCCTTTAAAACAGGTCTTCATTGAAGTATTAGCGATTCAAACGACGCTAAACAATATGCTTGATTTTGGCTTAGACTGGGGAAGTAAAGGAGACTACCGAGGCAGCTTTGGTTACTCTACAGGCAATTTCGGTGCAGGTGGAACAGATGGAACCTTTGGAAAAGAGCTTAGCGCTGTCAACCCTTCGAACTCCCCCAACCCAGCGAATATTCCCTTTATTTCTCCAGGTTTTGATTTAGGGGTGATTGGTAATGTGATCACACATAAGGGGCGCTCTTTTTTCACGTTAGGCTCTCTTCTACGCGCTTTGCAGCAAGATGAAGAGACAGCGATTCTTCTCACGCCAAAAATCATAGCGCAAGACAACAAAACCTCGTCTCTTTTTGTAGGAAGAAACATCCCTTATACCGGCTCTGTTTTGCAAAACCTCAACTCGAGTACAAGTGCAGGCATCTTTCAAACATCGAATATCGAATACCGCGATATTGGTCTTAATCTGACCATCACTCCCGTTATTGGAAATTCTGATGTCATTTCCCTCGCAATC
The DNA here is from genome assembly GCA_937899275.1 of uncultured Chlamydiae bacterium. GTDB lineage: Bacteria > Chlamydiota > Chlamydiia > Chlamydiales > SM23-39 > CALBPE01. Next base: position 8,707 of record CALBPE010000114.1, on the reverse strand, counting down.
AATATTGAAAATTCTGTCGATCCCACCGATGCAGCCGGCGAAACGCTCAATACCAACACACAAACAGGTAGATTAAGCGGCATCACAACGACAAAAACTACGTTAGATACAACCGTCCATGTGCCGAATGAAAGCTTCTTGGTTTTAAGCGGCCTTGTCGATGTGCTTAAAAGAAGACAGACCTCTGCTGTACCTTGTTTAGGCGGCATCCCGTTTATCGGCTCAGCATTTTCTTCTATGTCTCGTAGCGATACAATCAATAATATTGTATTTTTTATCCGCCCAAGAATTTTACATTCTAGAGAAGATATGCGCGTGATTACAGAAGAGCAGGAAGATGTCTTTCGTGAAGGTACTGGCAGCACATTACTAGAAAAAGAATTCGATGAAGGGATGGAAAGCATCAAATCAATCGATGATGAATAAACCTGTACTGTTTTTCCTGCTCTTATTTTTTACCACTTCGTGTGTCAAGGTAACAGATACTATTCAGCCTAAGGTATCGCTCCAAGTAGAAAAAGATCACATCCAAAATCTTGCATCTGCATTTACCCCGCTATCCGAAGAAGAGATCCCTCAAGACTGGGCAAAAGAGTATAAAATCGGCCTTTGCTTTGCGCAAGATTTTGATTTGTATAGAGCAATTTCCACCTTTAAACGCTCTGCTGTTTTACTTGAAGATGCACCTGATCGCAAGCAAGAACTCTCCTATTTTATGCTCTACTGTTACTATTTAGGTGAGCGTTACTTCGATGCAATTGCCACTTTTGAACGTTCCAATTTAATGCATGTAGATCTTTCTTTTGAGCCGCACCACGATCTTCTTTTGGTACTGCTTAAAAGCTATTTAGAGGTCGGCAACGAAGAAAAAGCGGAGAAGATTCAGCGTCTACTGCAAAAACACTATCCAAAAACCCATGAGGATGTAGAGATTTCTTTAGCCTTGCAGACAGGAGATTTACCAAAACTCTCTCACCTCTCAAAAAAAAAGCCCTATCTACAATCGCTGATTCATGGATATGAAGCTGAGAAAAAATCGGTTTTTAAAGCGCAGACGTATAACGCCCTTTTTCCAGGGATGGGGTACCTCTATTTAGGTCAGAGAAAAACCGCTGTAACCACCTTTCTTTTCAACTCCCTTTTTATCTATTCTTCCTACTATTTTTTTCGTGAGGGAAATATCGCTGCAGGAGCTATCTTTTCCTTTTTTGAATTCGGCTGGTATGTAGGCAGTATTTATGGAGCGGGAGAATCGGCAAAATACTACAATGAAAGGATGTACGAAAAACAAGCCCGCACTATTGCAGAGGAGTACAAACATGCGCCTACTTTTATGCTTCGCTACGGTTTTTAGCGCAGTTTATCACTTGACTCTTTCCTCTAGTTTGTACAAAGAGCCCTGGGGTAAAGAGAGAGAACTCATCGCTAAGCAAAAGCTCCCCTCGCCTATCCAGGAAGTAGAAACCAATCCTATGATCGATTTAGCAGATGCGTTGATCTCTTTTCATAAAACGTATCTCTCACCTACCACATGTAAAAGAAGCCATTACAGACCCACGTCTTCTACCTACATGCGGCAGGCAATCAAGCGCTACGGCTTTTGGCAGGGCTTTATTATGGGCTGCGATAGATTGCTGCGAGAAAACGATGAACGTTGGGTTTATAAACTCATCAATCATGAAGAGGGCGTATTTAAATATGATCCTGCGCTAAAGAATAAATACCAAGTAGCTATAGATTACTGATAGAGGTAGTGAGTAGCTCTTCTGCTCGAAGGCATGCCTTCCAGGTAGATAGCTGGGGCCTTGTCTCATCGCGCAGGAAAAAATTTTCCTGACGCAGTTTTTGCAATACTTCCGATCTTTCTAAAACGCGCCATACCTTTGTGGTAATACCAGAAATCAGAAGATGCCTTCCCGAAGCTTGTAGTTGTTCATGCAGCTGCACAAGGGCTAAACACATCGAGCCGTCCATATGATGGACGTTATTTAAACGCAGAACAACGACTTTTACCTCATCGTCTTTTGCAATATTGGCAATCGCTTTTTCTAGAACATCCACTACGCCGAAAAAAAGCTCTCCACCAATACCTATGATCCGCACTTTACTATGCTTTTTTGCATTTGGTTGAATAATCGATAATTTCCCTGCATAGTCAAAAGCATATTCCTGAAAGTGGGGAATGGCCACCGAGCGAAGGTAAAACCCTATTGAAAAAAATGCTCCTACAATAAAAGCGATATCTAATCGAAACACCATACAAAGAAAAAAGGTCATGGAAAAAATCCAGGCATCTTCTTTTGTCGCTCGAAAACAGAGTTTTAACGCCTGACGATCTACGACATGTAACGCAGTAAAAATCAAAAGAGCAGAAAAAGCAAACAGAGGAATATAGCTTACACAAGGCCAGAAAAAAAATAAGATACCATACACAAAACAAGAAGAGATCATGCCAGAAAGGCGGGTTTTTCCACCCACATTATACGCAAGAAGGCTCCTTGTCACACTAGCTGATGCAGGCATAGAAAAAGGAAATAAGCTTAAAGAGCTATTTGCCATACCCAATGAAAATACATCCTGGTTATGACAGATCGCGTCTTTAGATTTAGCGGAAAGAGCTTTTGCTGCAGAAAACGCTTCGATTACACCTAATAACGCAATCGCTAAAGCAGAGGGAAAAATCTCTCTCATCAATAAAAGATCAATGGAAGGCGCTTTTATCTCTGCGCTAAAATATAAAGGTGTAGATGCATTCAATGTAGGTATATGATGAAACAGAGCAAAGGCGTAACTTAGGTAAGCGGAGCCAAAAAGCAAAATAAAAGCCGAAGGAAAAGAGGCGTATTTTTTCTTCATAAAAAATAGGAACGCTAAACCTAAAATAGCTCCAATAAAAGGAGTCCAGTAAACGGTTTGATCAGGAGAAAAAAGCGCTGCCATTTTACGAAGTACAAAACTCGATCCTATAGAAGAGTCGATCGGCTTGCCCACACTAGGTCCATGAACAAGAGATAGCATCTGCTCGATAATAATCACCACACTCAGCCCTGAAAAATAGCCTAACATCACTGAGCGGCTTACAAACTGCAAGCACCTACCAATATTAAAAAGGGAAAAAAGTATGTATAAAAATGCGACTAAGATCACAAGTTGTGAAAGCACGTGGAATGGATCGATTGGATGAACAGTTCCCCTTCTTGCCTCTGCAATCGCCGTTTGTACTAAAATTGCCATCGCCGTAGAAGGCCCTGACATAAGTAGGCTAGATCGAGAAAACATGGCCGCTATAAAGGTACCAAAAATCGCAGAATAAAGACCGCTAATGACAGGAAGATCGGCTAAAAGCGCGTAGGCAATCGACTGGGGGATAACAAGACAAGCTATAGAAAAAGCCGCAAATAGATCTTTTCTGAAAAAAGCGCGATTATACGTACGCACATCGGAAAAAAATCGCATAGTTTACCTAAGTGTGTATCCGCTGGATTATGGCAAAAACGCGGTATAGATTCATCTATTTTTTAAATAAGCGATCTACATCTCAAAAAATGAATTACTACATAAACCATATAAGATGCGTTTTATTAAAATTAATGAAATGGTTGATTAAAAAATAATTATCTCATCCTGTAGAACAATTTCTGTTTTTCGCACCTATCTATTCAACTCACATAAAAAAATAAGTTGAATAAAAATAAATTTATTTAAAAACATTAATTTAAATAATAAACATTAAAAAATATAGAAGTAGTAACTACTACATCTATTACTCTCAAAGAGCTCTTACCCCCATATTAATCTACTTTACCAACCAATATATTTATATATAAACATTTATATTTTTAATTAATTTTTGTTAATTAAACGACAAATTGACTAATTAAAAATAAACAGTTAATATTATTAAAAAAAATAAAAGGAGAGAACTATGCAAGTCGGAACTACCGCATCTATTACCATCACAGCAGCAGCAGCCACCACCATTACCTCTGCTGTTTTAGCTGCAACAGTGAGCTCAACTGCTCTCATCGTAGCCGCTGTTGCCACAGCAATCATCAGCGCAATCTTCACAGGCGCAGCTATCACCGCTTTTTTAAAAAAAGCGAACAGTAACACGCCGTTAAGCGAACAGAGCAATACAGAGTATTTTTCTACTGTAAAAAATCATTTACTAGTCCATTTTCCTGCAGTGACAAGCGCGGTGGCTATTCTTGGATGTAAAGTTCTAGTTAACGCCGTATTAGAAGGATTAGCAACACTCATCCGAAGACGTATTGCTGGACCAGACTTTACTGCAAAGGTAGAGAAACCTTAGCAAAGTAGATATCCCCTTTTTAGCGCTTTCGCCTTAGAGGGAGATGTTTTGGATAAAAAAAGTAAAGCGCTGATCGGAAAATCTGATGATATCATCAAACTAGTTCATCATTTTCCGATCTTTTTCTATCACCTGCACGCATAATCTTTAGGTGAAAAAAAATCGGCATTTTGTATAGACTAAATCAAAAAATTTAGGAGAGCAATATGTCAAGTACCCCAGTTAATCCCGCCGCTAAAAATCCTGACGCTTGGAAAGCCAATTTAGCTGCTTCCGCGCTTATTACTACATTTTCTGTTGTCACAATTGGAAGTGTTCTTTTAGGAGTTACCGCTACTACAAAAGCTGCTATGGTAGCCTATGGTATTTTAGGGACAGTAGGAACGTTTTTAGGCGCCGCTTCAATTACTGCATGGCTCGATCAATCTTCTCAAGATGTGGGTAAATATGTATCGAACATCGGAAAGCATTTACAAGCAGTGGTTCCTGCGATAACAGCATGTGTAGCAAAAGCACTCTGCATGGCAGTAGTAGATGGCATCAAGCAGGGTGTAACAAAACGGGTATCTAATACGATCTCTGGAGACAACAAACAGAGCGAGTAAAGAGCTGAATGATACAACTTCCGTAAAGAACCTATTCGACGGCTTTATTCTCTTGATGCGATTTGCAGCTAAACTGGATGGGAGCTCCCGATAGAGGGTAGGCCTTTCTAAGCTGATTCATAAGGTATTTCCGGTAGGTTTTGGTAAAACGGTCTACTCGGTTTACAAACAGCATAAAACGCATAGGACGAGTCGATATTTGCGTCATATAGTAAATCTTAAAGCGCTTTCCCTGAATCATCGGAGGAGGCGCTTTTTCTACAGCTTTTGCAATGAATCTATTCAATTCCCCTGTGGAAATTCTAAGAGATAGGTTGTCGTAGACCTGGAAAATGCTAGTAAAGACTTTTGATAGATCTTTTTGGTATTTTGCAGAAATGAAAAGGATCGGTATATGCTTTAAAAAAGGGGCGCTTGTTTGTAAAGCTCTGATGCAATGCTCTTGCTGAAATCCTTTGACAAGATCCCATTTGTTACAAAGAAGGATGCAGCCCTTACCTGATGCATCGATCATCGAGGCAATCCTTTTTTCCTCTGTTGTAAGGCCTCTAGTTACATCGATTAAAAACAGACAAAGATCTGCTCTTTTTAACACCTCTTGCGTACGAATATCCGCAAACTTCTCAACAGGATTTTTTTGTGATTTTTTTTTGCGTATCCCCGCAGTATCGATAAAGGTTAACTGCGCTTTTTCCAAAATCATCGACACATCGATAGGATCTCTTGTGGTACCAAGCTCATCGCTTACAATCGAGCGCGCTTCAGAAAAAATCTGGTTCAGTAAAGTAGATTTACCCACATTTGCTCTGCCTAAAATCGCAATGGAGATTTCAGGTTTTGTAGAAGGATCTTCTTCTTCTTGTAACGGTATGTCCTCAATAGCGCACTCTAATAGCTCTTCTATACCTAGGTTTTGGATCGCTGATACAAAGATCACATTGGAAATACCCAATGTATGCCAGGCGTACTCTTCTTGTTTATGGTTATCGTGATCTATCTTGTTCACAGCTAAAAGGATCTTTTTTTTCTGCTTTAAGATTCTTCTGGCAACCATCTCATCAAGAAGAGTCAAGCCAGACCTGCCGTCCACCACAAGGACCACCACATCTGCTTCTTCTGCAGCGATCATCGATTGTATGTGCAGCTCTTCTTGAAAAGGATCTTTTTTATTTGGATCGATGCCCCCTGTGTCGATGAAGCGAAGAGGAACGCCAAAAAAATCGCTATCTCCATAGATCCGGTCTCTTGTAACTCCTTCTTGCTCATGACAGATAGCAATTCTTTTTTGACAAAGTCGATTGAATAGAGAAGACTTGCCCACATTAGGGCGACCTACAATAGCAATTTTTATCGGTTTATGCACAAATTAATTCCTGTTATAAACATCTTTTTTATGTAAAAATAATAACAATTTTCTAGAAAAAACACCAATTATAAAGGCAGCGGATAGAGAAAATCTCCGCTTCATCTCTTGAATAGCAAATAGGGCGCTCCCATGCTAAAAAAAGGCAGCGCGCTGCAAAAAACAAGATAATTCTTTACAAAAAACGGTCTATTCATGGTAAATTTTTTGCTACATTAGGATGGTTTTGTGTCTGAAATTTCTGCTACTGAAAGGCTGCTTTTGCCTTTACCTCTCTCTAAAGATACCTGGCTGCCCTCCTTATCCCCCTATCTTTCTAAGTCGGTCAAAAAAACTATTGAACTCGCGTACAGCTGCTTCAACCTTTTAGCTGGGGTGCTTCTTTGTTTCACAATCGTATGGCCTATTTGGGTTTTATCGACTATGAAAAACCCTTCCGCTTTTCGAGGGCAACCTCGAAAAAAAACTTTTACAAAAATCGACTCTGGTGCAATCGATAGTAAAGATTTACCAAATAAAAAAGAGACTTCTCCTCCCTTTATTTATTACCAACAAGAACTTCCACTTCATATAGTCAACACCCTTTTTGAAAAAAAAGGCAGCAGCCCTTCTACTAGAGCGGCTTCTTTATCTACATCTTTACCTATACCTAGATGCCTTGGCGTAGGATTAGAGCACTTTCTAGCTGCATATCTAGCACCACATTGCAGCGAAATATACCGGGAGTTTGACCTCCCTATTTCGAATGGTGAACCTTACTATTTAAAAGGACGCAGAAAGATCTGTTACCAACCTCGTCCCCCAGTTAATCTTCAGGCTTTATACGAGGTCGCGGGTATAAAAGAAGAGACCAAGGAAGGATCTCCCGCATTTCCAAAGTATCTTGATATATGCCCGCCTCGAGAAAAAGAGGAGCGCCTTCGAGAGTTTTTCGCTTATCATTTCACAAAAAAACGTAGATTACCATCTCTACGCACGCACTCAGATGCAGCTATTTCCCAGGCATTAAAAAGCGCTTTTCAAAAAACACAATGGACAGCTAGAGAGTACAGCCAAGGTGTACCGAATAAGGTAAAGCATCTACAACAAGCGAAAAATCAGGAATTTTTTCAAACCACTCCAGAAGAAAGGCAACCTGTTTATATCGAGTTCTTTTATTCTTTAAGCCCCTCTTCAGAAAGTAAACAGTCCTCAGGCTCTAAAGACGCTAACGAATATTTACGCAAAGAAAAGGTGATTGAAAACCTTGCGGATCCTGTAAAATTTCCCGAAGGTTTTTCTAGTTTATCTATTAATGAAAAAGACCGCATTTACCGTAACCGGCTGATTGATTGGCTCATTAAATATAAGTTTTTGACACCCTCTTTTATCAGTATAGAAGAAGCAACGAATCTACTGCATAGACATATAACGCCTGAAGGAAAAGAGCGACTTGATCTAGAAAAAACTGTACGTATAGGACGCCGCGTCTTTTCACTAGAAGTTCTTTGTAACCTTTCTTTACAAAGGTGGCGCTTAGCTCTTTTGCAATTACATCAAATGCCAACGCGCTATATCTATGCGTTCGCGGCTGAAAGAGAAAAGCAAAACAATATTTTCGGAGAGATCCCGGTAACACCTCGCTCTAGACTCTTAGCGGCCATTGAAGCGGTAGCTCTCTACAGGTTATATAAAAACCCTAGAACTACATTCCTTTTTCAAAAGATGCACCAGCTAGCTTTAAAAAATTTCACAGAAGAAGACGAAAATATTTTCACCAAAGTTTTTGCAAAAGGGCCAGTAGAAGTTCTCCGTTATACGGATTTCCATAACGATAAAGGCATGTACAACCACGATCCATTTCCAGTAGAAGAAGAAACACCTAATCTAGAAGTTCTTCTTAAACTTCGTTCAGAAAGGGAGCGCTTAAAGAGTTTGCAACCACATCAAATGCCAACGCTCTATATAAAAGAAAGCCCTACTGAAAAATTCGCCCTTGTTGAATGCGATCTTGTAAATCCGTGCTATAAGCTCCCTCAAGACAACCCTTATGCTCATTTTTCTACTTACCCCGACGTTGTCAATACTAACAGAGAAGATCTATTCGATAACTGTCATCCCATTTGCGGATTAGATTTCTCTACTTTTGAAGAAGAAAAGCAGCGAGAAGAGAAAAAAGAGTAGGCTCAAAAGTAGGCGGTTTTTTGCAAGACAGCAATTAGCTCTTCTTTTGATAACACCCGAATCTGATCGGACGGCGTTTTCCCGATAGAGCGCTCAATCAAGTGTTTTTTACTATCGATCATTTGGTGGATATGCTCTTCTATTGTATGTTTTGTAACTAACTTAAAGACTTGTACCCCCCGATTTTGTCCAATTCTATGCACCCTGTCTGTAGCCTGTTCTTCTTTTGCAGGGTTCCACCAGCGGTCGTAGTGGATCACTATG
>CALBPE010000113.1 GCA_937899275.1 uncultured Chlamydiae bacterium | reverse complement strand
AAAAGCTTTCTTGTACGCTGAGCGAGCTATCTATTCCCATTGGAGAAGATGCGTTTCGATTTGAAAATGTGACCTTTTTACTAGCCGTTCATATCTGCAGCTGCGAGTGTTTTTTACCACTTGGAGAGGAGTTTTACCGTCTAAAACTTTTATGCGATACATTTTCTCCTATGAAGGGCTCTTTGAGCTTTTTTGAGCTAGAATCAGAAGAGCTTCCGTTGACCATATCTTGGGAAACCGACGTCGAAGGAAACCTTGTTTGTAGCCGTATACAAGGCGTATTTAGTGGGATTGATGCTTCCTTTCATCCAGGCGAAGAGCCGGCGGCCCTTTTTGGTGGAGTGAAGCTTGATTTTTCTAAGGTGCGTAAGATCTTTTCTCCGAGAGTCTACGATGCGCTTTCTTCCTATGATATTGGATCTGGTTATGAGCTTAGGGGAAAACTGACTCTTGATACCATCAATTTCAACTACAATTTTTCTGGTCTTTTCAGCGGCAAGCAATTTGAAGCTATGGGCTACGCATTTAAAACGCTTCTTTCTCAAGTGACATTTACAAAAGATGCTTTTGCATGTTCCGATGTGAAGATCAGCGATTCTTCAGGAATCATTAAAGTGGAAAAAATCGTTTGTGAAAAAGAGGAAGAGGATTGGTATTTGAAAGCGCCTCACATCTCTTTAGAAGAATTTCGCCCCTCACTTCTTCGAGAAATTGGTAGAAAACTGCGTCCTGTACAACCCCTTGTTGTTCGGAAGATGGATATTGAGGATTTTACCCTCAATTTCTCTGATCCCACTTCTTGCCGGGCTAAAGGGAAGCTTTCGTTCATCAACTCGTTTAAAAGAGGGCATAGTATTTTTGATATCCCAGCAGATATCATCGGTAGGATTTTTGGTCTCGATTTGGAGCTTTTAATTCCGGTGAGGGGAAATCTATCTTTCATTGTTGATGAGGGTAAAGTCGTTTTTACCGATTTAGAAGATAGCTTTTCTGAAGGAGGGCGCTCGCAATTTTTCTTAGCCAAAAGAAGGGGCGATCTTCCCTATATGGATTTAAATGGTGATCTACATGTATACATCAAAATGAAGCAGTTTGTGCTGTTTAAATTCACAGAGAATTTCATTATTTCGATCAATGGAAAACTGGATAATCCTAAAGTACATTTACAGCGAAAAAAACGGTTTTTTTCTTCTTAGATATGCTCTTTGTTCATGAATGCATTCACTGCTTTTCTCCTGCAAAAAAGATTTTTTGCGCCCATTGCAGTAAAGACATTGCCCTTCTTGAAAAAAAGGGTTTTGAAGAGGGTCTTCTCCTAAAGCGCGCGCTTTTCTCGAGATACAGCCCTCTATACTCTCTATATAAAGAAATGGAAAAAGGAAAGCTTTTATGCTACGTAAAAGCGTTTGCCGCGTATATTTTTTATGCTATAGAAAAAGACTTTTTCCAGCTGATTTTCTGCAGGTACCCAGGTTTTTTTTCCTATCTATTTCGAAATGGTATTCTTTATGAGATCAGCTTAGAAATGGCGCGGTATGCGCGCTTTTCTGTGCGGTTTTTTTCAGAAAAGGCCGCCTCTTCTTTAGAAGGTGCTGTACAAGGCTCTGTCCTATACATCGAAAAAGTTGCAAGCATGCTGACGCAAAAGGAAAAAGCGCTGTTACAGGAAAAAAAAATTTTTCTACTCACATTATTTGATGAAGAAGAGTAAATGCTTTTACGAGGCTTGTGGTTTTTTGAGCTGACGCTCTGCCATCTCAATTTGTCTTTTCCAAACAGGGTTTTCTCCCATCTCTTTTTTTACCGTCTTCCAAGCATGCAGTAGTGTAGAATGGGTTTTACCAAAATGGGCCGCTATTTTTGTTAAAGAATCAGAGATATGTTCTTTTGCTAAATACATAGCAGACTGGCGCGCTTTTGCGATGTGTTTATGGCGTGAAGTGCTTTTTAGCTCACTGATTTTCACCTCAAAAATAGCACCTACGCAGGTTAAAATCTGCTCGATTGTGATTTTTTTATGCGGGCTTTTTTGAAAAAGGTGGGAAAGTACTTTTTCCACCATATCTACCGATAAATCGAAATTCATCAATTTTGCGTAGGCAGAAAGGCGATTTACCGCACCTTCGATTTGCCGCACATTATTATAAATATGCTCGGCGATAAAAAAAGCGACATCATTAGTGAGGTTTAACCCCTTGTTTTGCGCTTTATACTGCACAATAGCTACTCTAGTTTCTAAATCTGGCGCCATAACGTTGGCCACAAGACCCCATTCCATTCGGGCAATTAAACGTTCTGATAACCGGAGCTCTGAAGGGGGTTTATCCGATATGATGACTACCTGCCTGCCTTCATTGATTAAGCTTTCAAAGGTAACGCAAAACTCCTCTTCGAAGCTGGGGCGGTTTTGTAAAAAATGGATATCATCGATCAGTAAGATATCTAAAGAGCGGTAATATTTTTTCATCCGATCAACCGACTTACTGCGCAAGTGATCGACTAAGTCGTTGATGAACGCTTCTGTAGTTACGCATTTCACTTTCAGTTTTTTGTGATGCAAAAGAGCGTAGTGGCCAATGCCGTGCAGTAGGTGGGTTTTACCAAGCCCTACCCCTCCATGAATCACCAAAGGGTTGTAGGATTTACCAGGGCGGCTAGCAACGCCAAAGGCGGCCGATTTAACAAACTGATTGCTTGGGCCTTCAATATAATTATCAAATGTGTAGAGCTGGTTTAATCCATAAGGAATTTGCGGGCGAGGAGCAGGTTTTACAGAAGCTACTTTTTTCTCTGGTTCTTTGATAATGAAAGAAACGGCCACTTTTCCATCAGAGCTTAAAGGAAAAAACTGCACAAGCTCTTCCTTAAAGTTTTCTAGAAGGTATTCTTGGACAAAAACGTTGGGTACAGATAGCACGATGCCTTCTTCCGATGCTTGCATAAGTCCAATAGGGGAGATCCAATTTTTGTACTCCATGACGTCACACTTTTCTTGCACAAAAGACAAGAACTCAGACCAAGCATTTTCTGGTGTTGTTTTATAATCTAACATCGATTTTTTAGAGAGAGGCTTCCACTAGTTTTCTTAAACATTAACACGGCAATTTTATCGCAAGCAAGGACTTTATCGATAGAAATCTGTAATGTGTTCTGCGATCAATATTTAAAGGTGTTGTTTTTTCAAATCAGAAAAAAAGCGGTTATTTGCCGTAAGTAGCAGAAAGCGCCGCTGCTTTTTTTGCGATATAGGGGTCGATGCACTTTTCTAATTCTTTGGACTGTAGGTAGGCTTGTCTTTTACGCCCTAAAAGGAATAAGACCTTAGCGCGGTTTAGTAGACTTGGGTAGTGATCGGGCACTAGTGCAAGCGCTCGATCTAAAAAATACAAAGATTCCAAACTATTTCCCAGCTGCAAGTAGATTGCGCCTAAAGTTTGTAAATCGTATGGGTTTTTAGGATGAATCGCTACTAGCGCTTTAAAGATGGTAAGAGCGATATCATAAGCGCCTTGCTTAAGGTAAGAATATCCTACAAAACGCAAATCTTCCGATTCTTCTTGATTCCAGTGGAGTACTTTGTTCCAGTCCATATGGCCTATCCTTTGTGGTACTGGTTTCTGAGCATATTCACAAGGTCGAGATCTTTATCGAGTCTAAGGAGCAGGGTAAATAGGTTTTCTAGCGCATCTTTTTGCTCTTCTTCTTCTTTTTCTTCGAGAAAATCTTGACTGCTTTGCTTTTTGCTTTTTTTCTTTTTTCTCACTTTTCGAAGCGTATCGAGCAGTAGTTCAATTTTTTCTGGCGTTCCCATACTCGGAATCAACTGGTAGGTAAATAACCTGCGCATGGAAGAAAAAAATCCCGGTGGAGGAAGAAAGTCGGCCCAGGGCTCATTTTTCTGCTGGGTATTGAATTTTTGTTGGAATTCAGATTTTTCATGAATTTGATAGGGGGACTGGGAGACGACTTTTGTCAGATCCCCTACAAAATCATCTAGAAATGCTTGTTCTAAGGCTTGTTGGTTTTCGACATACTTACGGGAGACTTCTTCTCCTAAATTGTCGATGGTTTTTACGGTATTGGGTTTAACGCTCATGAATACAGCTATTTTATTAAGATGAGTCTAACACAAGTCTAAACAGCGGGCAATTTTTTTGCAAAAAGGCAAAAAAGAAGTGGAAAAAAGCTGTTTCCCACAGTTTTTGAAAAGAATTTTATGAACAAAAATTTTTTCAGAAAGGTTATTTTTGCAAGTAATTGATAATTAGATGATTAAGTGGATTTTTTCCTCCATATATCTTTGTATATATAGAAAGTTTTGAACAAATTTCCCACAATTTCCCACATAAGGGTTTATATATTTTAACTAGCTAAAAATACGTTATTTACGTTAATATTTTAAGATATTTTTTAGAAAAAACATTGCGAACATGAGAGCAGTTTCGTAAGATGTGGGAAAATGTGGTAGGTTGGGGAAGTATGCCGTTTTTCAGCGGATCTTGGACAGTAAAAATCGATGACAAAGGGCGCTTTGTTTTGCCCAGCTCCCTTCGCTATGGCCTTGTGGAAGAGGGAAAGTTAACCTTTTTTCTCGGTCTTGGGCTCGGTGGATGTCTCTCTATTTATAAGACTTCAGAAATTCAGAAGATGGTAAAGCGCTTTGAAAAAAAGCAGCATGTCGCAGCGTATCAACCCTTTTTTACCACGTTTTTTTCCAGCCTGCAGGAAATCCATCCAGATAAGGTGGGAAGGGTCTTGATTCCACCGCTCCTTAGGCAGGCAGCTAGTATACAAAAAGAAATTGTGATTGCAGGAGTTCTCAGCAAAATCGAAATTTGGCCTAGAGAAGTACACGAAAAGAAAATGCAGCAGTTTTTACAAGGCGGCCAGTTACAACAAATGGCTGAAGAGGCTTTTGCTCTTTTAGGTGAACAGGCTCCTCACTCTCAACCGGTAACAAAGGAAGATGAAGAGCTACTGTGAATCCTTTACATATACCTGTTTTACAAGAGGAAATCTTAGAAATGCTGCAGGAAAGCTCTTTACGCATCTGTTGTGATGCTACCCTTGGATTTGGAGGGCATGCAAAATCGTTATTAAACGCGCATCCAGAAATCGAGACCTATCTTGCCTTTGATCAAGATGCAGAAGCGATTCAGCTAGCATCAAAAGAGCTCTCTTCGTTTTCTCAAGTCGATTATATCCATAAAAATTTTCAGGATATTTCTCAGGTGTTTAGAGAAAAAAATCTTTTTGCAGCCGATTTTTTTCTGTTTGACCTAGGCGTCTCTTCGATGCAGCTAGACCAGAAGGAAAAAGGCTTTAGCTTCATGAAAGACGGCCCTTTAGATATGAGGATGGATAGCACAAATACTCTTAAAGCAGAAACCGTTGTCAATGAATATTCAGAGAAAGAGCTAGGAGAGATTTTTCGAGAATTTGGTGAAGAGCCCATGTGGAAAGCTATTTCTAAAGCGATTCATCAATCGAGAAAGAAAAAACGGATTACCACCACACTAGAGCTTTCTGAAGTGATCCAAAGCGTCAAAAAAAGGCGGGGAAGGCTCCATCCCGCTACATTAGCTTTTCAAGCTCTTCGTATTTTTGTGAATGGAGAGCTAGATGCTCTGAAAAAAGGGATACAAAGCGCAGCGCATTTACTTGCAAAAAGCGGCAGTATTTTTGTGATCTGTTTTCACAGCTTAGAAGATAGGATCGTAAAATGGGCTTTTCGCGAACTTGCAGGTAAGGACTCTCCGTATGAGATTGTCACAAAAAAACCCATCACCGCCACAAGGCAAGAAATTAAAAAAAATCCCCGCGCACGTTCAGCAAAATTACGCGCGCTTAAGAGAAGAGGGTAATTATGAAAGAAATGATCATACAATCTATCTGCAGTATGGTTTGTGTAGGTTCTTATTTTTTATCGTACATCGATAAACAAAATCAGCTAACGTATTTGCGCATGCAAATTCCTCAGGTAGAACAAGAAATTATAGAGCTAAAAGAGGAAATCGCTGAGCTGAAATACGACATCGACCAGTTTGAAAGCCCCTCGAATTTACTAGATATTGCGCAGCTACCTGAGTTTTCCCATCTGCAATACCCCTTTATGCAAGATATTTTATCGCTACAAGAAGGGTTGGCTATGCATACAGATCACTCCGATAGATTGCAGAGGTAGAAAAATCCATTTGGATATAGATCGATGTTTGTTTCTTCCTCTGATCGCAAACGGCTCTTAGTCGTTTGTGTATTTTTATCGGCTCTTTTCTCTTTATTGATTGGGAAGTTTTACCAAATTCAAATTGTAGAACAGGAAAAATGGGAAAGACTTGCTAACTTACAGCATAAACGATTTCTCGTGGAGCCTTTTCGAAGAGGCTCGTTTTACTCAAACACATCGATAAAAAAAGGACATCCAGAAAACCCTCAAAAATTGGTTTACGACGCTCCTCGTATTCATGTCTTTGTCAACCCTAACGCTTTTTCTCTCCAGCAAAAACAAGTGATCACCTGCGCTTTAAGTCGCCGGCTTTTATTAGAAGAAAAACAGATAGATGCGATGAAAAAACAGCTGCATGTCAAGTCAAAACTTCGTAGAATTTTATCGTGGTTAGAGCCGACTCTCCAAGAAAAAATTGAGACATGGTGGAAGGGATTTGCAAAACAAAACCATCTTCCTAAAAATGCGCTGCATTTTTTAAAGGAGTATAAACGCTACTATCCCTTTGGCTCCATGTTGGGCCCCCTTCTTCATACCGTACAAGAAAGGCGAAACCCGCTTACCCATAGAGCGGTTCCTACAGGAGGATTAGAGCTGCAATTCCATCTATATTTAACGGGCAAACCAGGAAAAAAATGGATCTATCGATCTTCTAGAAATGCCCTTGGAAAATCAGTATTGGTTGAGCCTCCAGAGCATGGAGCTGATGTGTATCTTACCATCAACCACTACATCCAAACCATTGCAGAAAAAAAATTAGAAGAGGGCGTAAAAAAAGCGCAGGCAAAAGGGGGATGGCTTGTGATCATGGACCCCTATAGCGGGGATATACTATCTATTGCGCAGTATCCTTTTTTTGATCCCTCATCGTACGCTAAATATTTTTCTGATCCTGTAAAGCAGGAAGCCACGAAACTCAAAGCAGTGACAGATGCTTTTGAGCCTGCATCGATTTTTAAAGTCATCACGATGACATTAGCGCTGCAGGCCAATCAAGATGCGCTCGCACAGGGTAAAGCTGCTTTATTTGATCCCCATGAAAAAATTCCCACAAAAAATATCCGCTTTCCTAAAACCCGATTTCGATTAAAAGATGGCGTCGAAAGACGCTTTATGAATATGTATTTAGCCATACAAAAATCTGCTAATGTATATACCGGACTCATTATGCAAAGGATGTTAGAGACCTACGGAGCGCACTGGATCCGCGAGCAGTATGTCGAGAGATTTCGTTTGGGGAAAAAAACAGGGATAGAAGTGCCTGCAGAGCATCCTGGCATGGTACCTACCCCGGGAAAACTCCATCCCAATGGAAAACTCGAGTGGTCGCATGCAACGCCGTATTCTTTAGCGATTGGCCATAATATCTTAGTCAATAGCATTCAGATGATTCAAGTATATGCAGCAATTGCAAATGGTGGATACCTCGTACAGCCCACAATCATCAAAGAGATTGTAAAAGAGGGAAAAGTGGTTTTTACCCCGAAAAAAAAGGCACCAAAAAAGATTTTAGATGCCTATGCTGTGCGAGAGACAAAAGCGGGCTTAAAATATGCCACAAAAAAACGGGGGACGTCACCTAGAGGAGCGATTCGAGGGTACTCAGAAGCGGGGAAATCAGGTACCTCAGAAAAAATTATTCAGGGTAAATATTCCCAGTCAAAATACTTTTCTGTTTTTTGCGGGTTTGCTCCTGCTGAAAACCCTGCTTTTGTCATGTTGGTTGTTTTGGATGAGCCAAAAAAAGTATTCATTCCCGGTGTGGGAAAAAATCATATGGGGGGCACTTCAGCAGCCCCCATTTTTTCCGCAGTAGCAGAAGAGGCCCTTCATTACTTAGGAGTGGATCCCGATGATCCAAATAATCAAGACTGGAAACAAGAAACGGAAGAGCTCATCCGTTTATACAAAGAATGGAACGGACTGTGAAATGTAGAAAATTGATCAAAGATTTACCCATCCTTGTCAAAGGATCAAAAGAGGTAAATATCACAGGTATCGAAGAAGATTCTAGAAGAATTGTACCGGGAAATCTATTCATTGCAAGGCGAGGAAAAACCGTCGACGGAGCAAAAATGATTCCTCATGCAATAGCTAACGGAGCTGTGGCTGTTTTAACCGATATGTATGACCCTTTTCTTCCTGTAGTGCAGCTGATTTCGCAAGACATCGTTTCGCAGATCCCTCTATTAGCAGCCCGTTTTTACCAAAATCCCTCAGAAGAAATCGAGGTGATCGGGATTACAGGCACAAATGGTAAAACGATGACGGGTTATCTTTTACAGCACCTTTTTACAAAACTTGGAAAACCTTGCGGTTTGATGGGCACAATTGAAAGGTGGATTGGCGATGTCCGCGTGCCTGCTAGTTTGACTACAGCAGATGTGCTGACCAACCAAAAGTATTTAAGAGATATGTGCAATCATGGTCTTAAAAAAGCGGTGATGGAGGTATCGTCACATGCACTTGCCCAGTCGCGCGTAGAAGGAATTACATTTGATACCGCTGTGTTTACCAATTTATCGCAGGATCATTTAGATTTTCATGGAACAATGGACCGTTATTTCGCTGCAAAAAAGAAGCTTTTTACCGAGCATGCTAGGCGAAATGCAATCATCAACCGAGATGACCCTTCTTACGTGCTTTTACAAGAAGGCCTTGCGCTTTGTACGTATACCTACGGGATCAAACACCCAGCCGATGTGATGGCAGAAGATGTAGAATTATCTCTGGAAAAAAGTGCATTTACCGTAAGCTTTTCTGGACAAAAGACGCGCTTTACCCTTCCTTTGATCGGCGCTTTCAACGTATATAATGCGCTTGCAGCGGTTGCTACAGGCCTACTTTATGGAGAAAATTTAGCCGATATGGCAGCGGCTTGGCAAGATTTTCCCGGCGTTGCCGGTAGGATGCAGAGGGTGCAAGGCCATGTATTTGTCGATTACGCACATACGCCCGATGGACTGGAAAAAGCAATCCAAACCTTGAAGCAAATAGCAAAAGATCCTGTCATCGTTGTATTTGGATGCGGTGGAAACCGAGACTTAGAGAAACGACCAATCATGGCGCAAGTAGCTGAAAGATACGCAGATTTTTCGATTGTCACAAGCGATAATCCTAGAAAAGAAGATCCTAAAGAGATTGCAGAGCAAATCATACAAGGATTTACCAAAACGGAGCATTATGCTGTAGAACTAGACCGAAAAGCTGCGATTGAAAAAGCCATTAACCTTGCAAAAACTCTGCCGCAGCCTGCCGTTGTGCTCATCGCAGGTAAAGGACATGAAGAAACCCAAGAATTTGCTCATACCACAACGTTTTTTAATGATGTAGAAGTAGCAAGGGAGGCTCTTTATCATGCATAGCTTATGGCGCATTTTTACAATAGGGCTTTTCCTAGGTGTTTTTTCGTGCGCCATAGCAAAAGCTCCTTTGATTGTGCTTGACGCAGGCCATGGGGGGAAAAATATTGGTGCAAGGGGACAATCTCCTTATTGTGAGGAAAAAAAAGTCTGTCTGATTACCGCTCTTTTGACGAAACAACATTTGCAGAAGTTAGGGTATAGAGTTTCTCTTACCCGAAAATCCGATGTGTTTTTATCGCTCAAAAGGCGGGTGAATATTGCGAAAAAATTACGAGCCGCTGCCTTTATCAGCTTGCATTACAACGCGTGCGCCGATCGTAAAGTAAGGGGAATAGAAGTATTTTACTTTAATGGAAAAAACCGCAGGTCGCAGCGTTCTTTTTCCCTTGCGAAAAACGTTTTAACAAAACTTGTCAGGCGGACTAAAGCCAAATCAAGAGGCGTGAAAAAAGGGAGCTTCTACGTGATCCGTCATACGACAATGCCTGCTATTTTGGTGGAAGGAGGTTTTATCTCCAATCCCCAGGAGCGGAAAAAGCTGCGCTCTAGAAGTTATATTAATCAAATCGCCAAAGCAATAGCAGAAGGGATTCATAGTTATATGAAGACAAAGTAATGTGTCCTCGGCGCGATTCGAACACGCGACCTGTTGCTTAGGAGGCAACCGCTCTATCCTGCAGCGCTACGAGGACAAAAAAAACTATATTTTATAATCGATACCCGCTAGTGTGCAAGAAAAAAGAACGAGGAAAAAAAATATGCAAAATACAGCAGATATTGGGTTGATTGGTCTTGCTGTGATGGGACAAAATCTCATTTTAAATATGGCGGATCATGGCTACACAGTAGCCGCTTTTAACCGCACTGTAGAAAAAGTCACCCGATTTTCTGAAGGCCCAGCTAAGGGAAAGTCGATTCTTTGCGCAAAATCTTTAGAAGAATTTATCTCGTTTCTTAAAAGACCTCGAAAAGTCATGCTCATGGTCAAAGCAGGCGCGCCTGTCGATCAATTCATCGCGCTGATTCTTCCTCATCTCGAAGAAGGCGACATCATCATCGATGGGGGAAATAGCCACTATCCCGATACGCAAAAACGCTATGAAATGCTCAAAGATCGCGGCATTTTATTTGTTGGGGCAGGGATTTCCGGGGGAGAAGAAGGCGCCCGCCACGGACCTTCTATTATGCCTGGAGGAAATAGCCAAGCATGGCCTGAGATTAAAGCTATCTTCCAGTCGATTGCAGCAAAAAGCGAAGATCAAGAGCCTTGTTGTGATTGGGTAGGTGAAGGAGGCGCCGGCCACTATGTGAAAATGGTGCATAACGGTATTGAATACGGCGATATGCAGCTGATTTCAGAAGCATTTGACTTGCTGCATAATTCTTTGGGTAAGACCTATGAAGATCTCCATGCTATTTTTTCTGCATGGAATAAAGGGGATTTAGACTCTTATCTTGTAGAAATCACAGCAGATATTTTTCAAAAGAAAGATGCCGATGGTAGCTGGCTTTTAGATAAGATCCTTGACGTAGCAGGGCAAAAAGGTACAGGTAAGTGGACAGGTATGAACGCTCTTGATGCGGGCATACCTGTAACGTTGATTGCAGAGGCAGTATTTGCAAGGTGCCTTTCTTCTGTCTATGAAGAAAGGCAAAAAGCGGCTTCTTGCTATAAGATCGATCTTACAAAAGAAACCATCGAAGAAGATAAGATTGCGCACGCTCTTTACGCATCAAAAATCATTAGCTATGCGCAAGGATTTATGCTCATGCGCTCTGCATCTACTACGTATAATTGGGACTTGCAATACGGCTCAATCGCGCTCATGTGGCGAGGAGGCTGCATTATCCGCAGCAAGTTTTTGGGGAAAATCCGCGATGCGTACAAAAAAAATCCTAAGCTAGAAAATCTTTTATTAGATGATTTTTTTGTAAAAGAGATTTTGCGGATGCAGAAAAATTTTCGCGATGTGGTGGCGTATGGCGCAAAAGTGGGGATCTCTTTGCCATGTTTTAGTGCGGCCCTAAGTTTTTTCGATGGTTACAGAAGAAAGAGGCTGCCTGCATTTTTACTGCAAGCGCAAAGAGACTACTTTGGCGCGCACACCTATGAAAGAGTGGATAAAAAACGGGGAGAATTTTTCCATACCGCTTGGACAAAAGGCTCAGGAGATGTGAGTTCATCTTCGTATAATGCGTAGCTACTCAGCTTTTAAAACGGCCATGAACGCTTCTTGTGGGATGCTTACTTTTCCCACTTCTCTCATCCGTTTTTTGCCTTTTTTCTGCTTTTCCCAAAGCTTGCGTTTTCTTGTGATATCGCCGCCGTAGCATTTTTCGGTGACATTTTTTGAAAGCGCTCCAATCGTTTCTCTAGCGATGATTTTCCCTCCAACAGCTGCTTGAATAGGAATTTTAAATAGCTGCCTTGGAATCACCTCTTTGAGCTTTTGGCATAGGGCTCTTCCCTTACTTTCTGCTTTGGAGCGGTGTAAAAGAACAGAAAATGCATCGACAGGATCATCGTTGATGCGGATTTCTAGTTTGATGATATCGCTTTTTTCATAATCGCTTAACGCATAGTCAAATGAGCTATAGCCTTTTGTTGCCGATTTTAGCTTATCGCTAAAATCGGTGATGATCTCATTCATCGGAAAGCGGTAGGTGAGTAAGAGCTGCTGTGATGAGGTACTTTCTGTGGAAAGTAGCGCGCCTCTTTTGTCATTTCCTAAATTCATCACAGCGCCTAAAAACTCCTGCGGAACCATGATATGGCAAGAGGCATACGGCTCTTCAATAGAAGAGATTCTAGCAGGGTCTGGATAGCGGGCAGGGTTGGCTACTTCCATCATCTCTCCAGAGCTTAGATGGACCCTGTAGATCACAGAAGGTGCACTTGAAATGATGTTTAAGTCAAATTCTCTACGAAGCCTTTCAAAGGTGATTTCTAAATGTAGTAGGCCTAAAAATCCGCAGCGAAAACCAAAGCCAAGAGCAAGGGAGGTTTCTTGTTCCACCTGCAAAGAAGAGTCGTTTAACTGGAGTTTTCCAAGAGCTTCTCGTAGCACTTCAAAATCATTTGTATCAATCGGATAAATGCCGGCAAATACAACGGGTTTAATATGCAGAAAACCTGCAAGGGCTGTAGAAGAGGGACGTTTTCTTAAGGTGATGGTATCGCCGATTTTTATATCTTCTGTATTTTTGACATTAGCAGCAAGGTACCCCACTTCGCCTTCTCGAAGTAGATCAACAGGTTCTTCTTTTGGGGTAAATACGCCCGTTTCGAGTAGATCAAATGCTTTTCCTGTTTCCATCAATAGAATTTCATCTTTTTTTCTAAGCTCTCCACTCATAATACGGACGTAGATGAGAACGCCTCTATAAGGATCGTAGTGAGAGTCAAAAATAAGCGCTCGTACAAAAGTGTCTTCTGCAGGTTTTGGGCAGGGGATATTTGTGACAATCGCCTCTAAAACCTCTTCTATACCAATACCTGTCTTAGCAGAAATGAGCAGAGCATCATCTGTAGGAAGGCCAATTACCTCTTCAATTTCTTTTTTCGCTCCTTCTGGATTTGCTGCAGGTAGATCAATTTTATTGATCACCGGCAGAATTTCTAAGTTCCGATCAACCGCTAGAAAGACGTTGGCAAGCGTTTGGGCTTGCACGCCTTGCGCGGCGTCGACGACTAAAAGAGCGCCTTCACAAGCCGCAAGAGATCGAGAAACTTCATAAGAAAAGTCGACGTGACCTGGAGTGTCGATGAAGTTCATCTGATAGGTATGGCCATCTTTGGCATGGTAGTACATCGTGACGGGTCTTGCTTTGATGGTAATGCCCCGTTCTTTTTCTAGCTCCATATCATCTAGAAACTGCGCTTTCATTTCTCTTGAAGAAACCGATTGTGTTTTTTCTAGAAGGCGGTCTGCTACCGTAGATTTACCATGGTCGATATGGGCAATAATAGAAAAGTTACGAATATACTTAGGATCGTGCTGATACATAGCAGTAAGCATAAAGCATCTGGTACATATTTTCAATTTAGCAAACCAGATCTTTCCAGTGTGTTGATTGCAAAAGCTGTTTAGCGGGAAGGTTTTTCGTTTCGAAATTGAGAAAACCTATAATTTATCTTTGAAAAAATCTCACCATTCTTTACCGTACCTTAAAATTTTTACCTTGAAAAATTGATGAAAATCCAACGTCTACCACCTATAGGTGCCCCTTTAGAGCAGTACAAACAAGATGAGGAAGATCCGCAAGATGCGGAAAAAAATCAACTGCAAAAGGCGGGTTTTTTCCAAGAGCTTTTCCGAAAAAGCTCTTCAATAAGCTGCCTTCCCATCGAGAGCAATTCCCGAAATATTGCCGCAAGCATTGCAGAGACTTTGATGAGAGGTATAGTGTACCCAAAGAAAAGTCCCCATAACGCCTCTTCTTTTCGTCCATTTTTACCTACGGGAATGCAGACTTCTCAGTACCATCCTTGGAGCTCTTCGTGCTTGCAACTGGTGATGTTTTTGCCGTTTTTGCGCGGCCTTTTTATTTATGCAGAGCCCTCCTTATCCCCTTTTTTTGAGTTCATGCAGGTGTATGAAAAAAACCAAATGGCTTCTTTGCCTGTACCGAAAAAAGCCATTTTGTCAGTAACCGAAGCGCTTAGAAAAACCTTTCCCAATACCGCTTTTAAAGAAGCTACGCCTGCAGACGTGATCGAGCTTTTGCTAGAGCGCTTACACGGTTTTTCCTTAAACGGCGCTCTATTTTTTCGCAAGATCTCCTTGCAAGTGCCCGCAGCGCTTTATACCGAAAAAGCGGACCAAGGAGCTGAACAGGGGAAAAGTCGGAAGAAAATACGTCATGTATTTATTTTGCCTAAGCACGTTGCAGGTTTTTGCAACCAGATAGAGCTTGATGGCAAAATATTTCAACTGAAAGCCTTCATTGAGCGCCGGGAAGTGAAGGACTCTCCTCCTTTGTATCTAGCCTATTTGCGTTTTTCTGAATACTGGGTGCAGTGCAATGAGCAAAGAATTTTCTCCTTTAAGGAGGTTAATTTAATTAGATCCATAAAAAATGCTAATTTATTATATTACGAATTAAATTAATTTATTGATAATAAGTAAATAATTTGTTTTATTAAAAATAAAGACTTGTCAAGGGGGGGGGGTTATGGCAAAAGCATCTAGCAGTCGCTCAAAAAAGCAACCGAAAAAGCGGGTTAACGCTAATTTTAATTACAAAAAATTTGCTAAGCATATCAAGGATCTTCGCGATTCATTAGATGCATACCGTGTAAACCATAATCACCCTGAGCATGTATTGAAAGCGTATCGCAACATTTGTCAAGATGCATTTAGTGACAACCGTTTAGAAAGAGATCTTGCTAGAGGTATTGTGGAGAACTTTCAAAATTTCAGATTAAAATCAGGACCTAAAGGAAGGCCTCATACAGCGCATAGCTTTTTATTGGATTATGAATTGGGAAAAATCAGAGATCCCCACGCTTTACATAAAGGAATGAATGGGGTTTGCGGCGACCTTGGAAGGATGATTGTAAAGATGTATGACGCCGAAGGCATTGCTTCTGAAATAGAAAAAAACTTTCCCTAAAAGTCCTCTTAAAAAGAAGAGTTTTTTAGGGAAAGTTTCTGCGATAGAAGAGCTGACTACTTAGTAGGAGAAGGCTCTTCTTGATTTTGACCAACAGTAGCTGTGGCCATTTCTGGTTTAGCTTCTTTTTTTTCTTGAGAAGCTTCTTTTTCTTTACTCTGCGTGAGCTCTAAAAACTGCTTGTTTAAAGAACGGACAGAGAAAAGCCAGACAGATACAATTCCAACTAGAATCACTGCTACGTAAGGTGTGATAGCAGAAGCAGATCCTAAAATTGCAATTAGTCCAAACTGGAGAATTGATCCACCAGATTTTCCCATTCTTGCGCCAACAACGTCAATTGCCGCTTTTCCTTTTACTTTCATTTCAGGATCAAGTGGGATGTAGGCCATCTCTTTGGTTGGATCAAACATAGAGTATTTGCAAGATTTACTCATGATGTTTTGGATCATACCGATCACAACTGCAATTAACAAAGGAGTTGCCCCTAAGTACGCTACAAGGCCTCCTAAGCTTCCTTTGAAAATAACAAAGGAGAAGAAAAGAGATCCTGTGATCAATAAGATAGCAGGAGTAATCGCTGCAGTAATGCCCCATCCAAAGCTTCTGACAACGTTACCGCCAACAAATAGCATCATAAAGGAAGTAACTAAGCCTGTGTAGGCAGAAAACTGTCCCATAAATGCAGCGTATTCATTGGGGCTTGGATATTGCAGTTTCAACTGACTTTTCCAAGTGACTTCTACGATGTTGATCGAGATGCCGTATCCGATGACAAGCATAGCTAGGCAAGCGAGGTATTTTGAAGAAAGAAGGTACTTGAAGCTCTCTTTCATTGACATTTTCGGCTTGCTTTTCTTTTTGACTACTTCGCTAGGATTGTAAAATCTTGGATCGGTCAGTACGTTTCTTCCCATCCAGTAGTAAATTGCCATGATTCCTAGGCCAGCGATTACAACCATACCCATAAGGCGGTTTAGAGAGTATCCCCAAGGGTCTACGCCAGCAGGTAAAGAGTCTCTTACTAAAGCGAAATAGGTGATTAAAGGTCCAGAAACGATCAAAGCCAGGTTTGCGCCAAGGCCAATTACAGAGTAAAAACGCTTCGCTTCGGTTACTTTCATGATATCGTTGGCAAAACCCCAGAAAAGTAGGGACAAAGCCACGCTACCCCATAGCTCACTCATAATATAGAAAAGAGAGTAAGACCAGTTACGGATAATAGCAACTAGGCCCATAAGCCCGGCTGGTAAAACGCTTTGTAAGTTATCTGCAAAAGCGTGGGGGTGTAGCACTTCTACATTCGGATAAATGAAGAGAGCAAACAATCCGAAAAATATGATGAACGGAGTCAGCACTGCGAAGAATAATTTTTCTTTCGAGAGTTTGTTGCTCAATTTCGTATAAATTACCATAAATAGTAAGGCGAAAGGCAGAGTTCCGTAAAGTTTTAGTGCAGGAATGGCTTCTGCTCCCGATCCTTTAGCAGTAACAATAAGAGCGTCTTTTGTATCTCGTAAAATTGTGTAATTAAACGAGATCAAAAACATCATAAAAAACATAGGAAGTAGTTTTTTAAGTTCGAAGTTGTGTACCGGCCAAAGTCTGGAGCGCCATTTACCAAATTGGGCTGTAGCTTGTGACATGTTTTTAATCCTCTAATTATTTTGAACAAGGCAAGATTTTAGCGTTTGTTCGATTTCTTATCCATAAGAAAACCATTATACCTTTTTTCTTGTAAGATTCAAGTGAAAAGTAATTGCAATAGAATTTCTTTTTTTAACTTAATAATAAAATTTTTATTATTAATTAATTAACTTTCTTCTTTGGGCATTTGGTTTGATTCAATAGTATTTTGCATAGCAGAAATGCACTCTACGTAAGCTCTCCAAAGCTCTTCATCTACTCTATTATCCTTTATAACTTGCATCAGATGTCTTTTGCAGGTAGCAAGAGATTTTTTTGGGCTAAGTACAGAAATGATTTCTTTGTCTCCTGCGAGCCTGGCGATGTTGAGCATTCTTTCTAATTGAGAGCGGGTAAAAACGAGTTGATCCCGTTTTTTTCTAGAACCTCTAGCGGCTCTTGGTTTGGGCGCGACAACAATGGGTCTTTCTTTTTGGATCACAAACTTTTCAATCAATTTTGCAAGATCTTCTGGTTTTTTTGTTTTCATTTTTTTGAGCGTGAAGTGGTGCATATATCCTTCATTCATGGGCAGATATTTGCATAGCTCGTTCTCTTTTTTTGCGCCTACTTTTTTGATCGCTTTTGCAATAATTTTTTCTACTTCGTCGAGACTTTTTTTTGCTTTGAGCGTGTCGTTTTTTGCATGGCTCATAGAATCACCTTCCTTACAGTTCAATTGGTTACTCATCTTTCCTTTTTTAAAGAAAAGCACTTTTTAATTAAAAGGATAATTAAAAAAAACTACAGTTATTGAGATTTGAAAAATGCAGAAAATGTTTATCAGGCTTTTAAAAAAACGCAAACAATCTGCAATATCGGCCGATCATATAAAACCAAATCCTTTTATGCAAGAAATGACTGTTCTTTTTTTTACTTTTTTTCAGATAGGTGAAAATAAATCAAAATAAAATAATTTTTAGCTCAAGTCCAAGTTTAAGTAAAATGAGGCGCTTGTTTTTTTTCTGATTATTACAGTGGGGTAGAACTTTAAGAGATTTGTAGCTATTATGATGAGTGGAAATTTATGATTATAAAACTTTGAAAAAGCTTTTTTGTTATTTCTTTTTTTTATGGCAAGTAGCCTGTACTACGCCTGAGCGCCAAGGGGAGCTTTCGCAGTGGATGCGCAGTGATAAAATACGCGTGCTGTCTACAACTGCGATGATCGGTGATTTGGTGCGAGGTATTGGTGGGGACCTTGTCTGTGACCTTGTCCTGATTCAAGGGGAGCTAGATCCACACAGCTATGAGCTCGTCAAAGGAGATGCAGAGAAGTTCCAAGCAGCAGACCTTGTGTTTTATCATGGCCTTGGTTTAGAACACGGCGCTTCTTTGTTGCAGATTTTACATCATTTGCCCAATAGCGCGGGGGTAGCCGATCTGGTTTTTCAGCAGGCAGGTGAGAAAATTCTTCCGGCAGACTGCTCTCATGATACTTCTTGCGCATGTGGCGGATACGATCCCCATATTTGGATGGACGCATCTTTATGGTTGGAAGCAAGCTGCGCTGTGGAAAATGTGTTAAGCAGCCGTTTTCCAGAGCATCGGGAGGTGTTTCATCAAAACGCTCTTGTTTTGCAAAAACGGTTAAAAGATCTGCACCTAATGATTCGACAAGAGGTGCAGCAGATTCCTGAAGAAAAGCGCTATGTGATCACCAGCCATGATGCATTTAACTATTTCGCAAGGGCCTATCTTTTAGATGCAGATAAAACGAGTTGGAAAGTTCGTTTTCAAGCCCCTGCGGGACTTGCTCCCGATGGGAAATTGACTTGGAAAGCAATCGAAAATATGGTGCTTTTTGCCGAAAAGTTTTCTATTGCTACTGTTTTTCCTGAATCCAATGTATCAAAAGATTCCTTGCGTAAAATTGTACAGTGCGCAGAAAAAAGAGGATTAAAGATAGAAATTGCTCCCGATGTTCTCTATGGCGATGCGATGGGGCCGCATACCTATTTTTCCATGATGGAGCATAATGCAAAAACTTTAAGGAAATATTTGCAATGAATCCGCTTGTTGTAGAAGAGCTTACCTTACATTATGACAAGGTGCTTTCTTTATGGAACCTTTCCCTTTCGATTGAAAAGGGAAGTCTTGTGGGGATTATGGGGCCGAACGGAGCTGGAAAAAGTTCGTTTATTAAAGCCGCTTTAGGGTTGGTAAAACCCAGTTCTGGCAAAGTGCTTTTTTGGGGAAAAGATATTGTCAAAGTGCGCAAACATATTGCCTATATTCCCCAAAAAGAAGCGATCGACTGGACGTTTCCGATCACAGCGCTTGAAGTGGTATTGATGGGTAGGTATCACAAGATGGGTTTTTGGAAAAGAGCAAGAAAAGCCGATCGTATTGAAGCGGAAAGGGCCCTCGATCAGCTCGGGCTATACCACCTTAAAGATCGGCAAATTGCAGATCTTTCTGGAGGGCAGCAAAAGCGGGTCTTTATTGCCCGCGCACTTGCCCAGGAAGCAGAAATGTATTTTCTAGATGAGCCTTTTCAAGGTGTGGATGTAGAAACAGAAAAAACCGTCATTAAATTGCTCAAAGAACTGACCTCAAAAGGTGTTACCATTTGCGTAGTGCACCATGACGTTACAACTGCTGCTGCTTATTTCGATCAGTTGATTTTACTCCATACCTCTCTTTTAGCTATGGGACCTCCAAAAGAGGTGCTTTCATCTGAAAACATAACTGCATTATACCGCAATCACCATGACCTTTTTGAAGAGGTAAAGCAGCGCTTTTCTCAAAAGTTGCAGGGAGCTCCTTAAGCTATGTTTGCCCTTTTTTTGGATCCTTTGTACCGAGCTCCAATTTTAGGATCTTGCCTCATCTGTTATGCAGCCGCTTTAATGGGTGTATGTATTTTTTTACAAAAAAGGGCCTTGGTAAGTGAAGTGATCTCCCATGCAGCTTATCCAGGAATGATTATTGGCGCTTTAGTTGCAGGCGTTTTTTCTTCGGATCATTGGATCTATCTGTTTACGGGAGCGTTTTTATCCAGCTTATTTGCTGCGATGTTTTTGCAATGGTTAGAAAAAAAACAGGTCTCTACAGATGCTGCTATGACAGCTACTTTAAGCGCTTTTTTTGCTGTGGGTCTGCTTTTTGCAAGTTATCTACAAAAAATGCGCCCTACGCTACTTGTCGAAGTGCAAAAATGTCTTTTTGGAGAAGTGGTTACCATACTCGATGAGCATTTACTTCTATATGCTGTTATGAGCGTTTGCATCACAGCTTTTGTGTACCTATTTTACAGGCGACTACAAATCCATCTATTCGATCCAGTCTACATGCAGGTATCTGGTATACGTGGTCGTTTAGTTACCCGCCTCTCCATTGTTTGTTTGGTCTTTTCTGTAGTTATTGGAGTGAGGGCCTGCGGCGTGATTTTACTTTCTGCTATGCTCATTGCTCCTGCAAGTGCAGCGAGGGTGTTTTCTAAATCTCTTTCTTCGATGTTTGTTTTAGCTGGATTTTTTGGCCTTGCCTCTGCTGGAATGGGAAATGCATTTGTCCTTTTTTTATCTAGAGAAAATGGGTTAGTCGAGCCTGTTTTTTTGCCGACAGGTCCAAGTATTGTATTAAGCGCGCTTGTTTTAGTCATCGCTTCGTATGTATTTTCTCCAAGAAAGGGTTTTGTTATGAAAATCATTCGGAAAGCTGCATTTCAACTGCGCTCTACACAGGAAAATATCGTCAAAGCGATCCATAAAAAACAACAAGGCTTTTCTGATCTATACCAAACGGAATCGATTCCTTACCTGCCTCTTTGGATTAGTTTGTGGTATCTACAAAGAGAGGGGCTTTTGTGTAAAAAAAGCGGCCTATACGAGTTGACTAAAGAAGGGAGTCGTAAGGCCCTTCGGCTCATCCGCTTTCACAGGCTTTGGGAAGTTTATTTGACAAAGTATATGCATATGCCGTCAAAACATGTGCATGTAAGTGCAGAAGAAATGGAGCATATCATTACACCAGAAATGGCTCTTAGGTTAGATGCGCTATTGGAAAGCCCTGAGATGGATCCACATGAAAAACCAATTCCTGGGCGGTTTGCATGAATCCTTATTGGGATCTTAGCTTTTTTCCATTTTTACAGCTTTTTTTCTACAGGCTATTTTTGTATGCGACAGGAGCTCTTTCTTTTCAGGACCTTTCTATAGACGAAGTGCAGATTTTTTCTTTGTTCTTTTTTTCGATTGCTACAGGAATCATCGGCGTGTTTTTACTGCTTCGTCGTATGTTGATGATTGCAACAGCTTTGTCTCATACGGTCCTTTTTGGTGTCATCATAGCGTTTCTTTCCATCCGGTTTTTGTTGGTTGATCTCTCCGATTTATACCAGTATCCGATCTACCTATTTATCTCAGCGTTATTCTCCGCATGGATCACTGCTTTATTAGAGCTTTTTTTGACGAAAGGATTAGGAATTCAAAAAGATGCGGGGATCGGCCTTGCATTCAATGCGATTTTTGCTTTAGGGATCCTTTTAGTCACCCTTTTTACACGAAATATGCATATGGGCATCGATCTTGTTACGGGGAGTATTGATGGCGCTTGTTTACAAGATTTGCGGCTGCTTTTTTACGTAGCGCTATTGAACAGCGCTTTTTTAGCTGCGCTTTACCCCGCACTAAAAATTACTAGTTTTGATCCGATCTTAGCTAAGAGTTTAGGAAGTAGTTTGGCGCTTTGTCAGTACGTTTTGCTGTTTTTAACAGCAATTACGATCATTGCATCTTTCCGCGCTACAGGTATTGTGTTGGTGCTATCATTTTTAGTCGTGCCCTATTTATGCGCTAGATTGTGTACAGCGCATCTGTCGAAAATTGTCTTTTTTTCCCCACTATTTGGCTCGATAGCATCGATTGTGGGCGTAGCATTTTCTCGACATATCTTGTCGGTGTATTCTGTTGCGCTTTCTACAGGCGCTCTTGTCACAGTCTTTTTATTTATCGAGTATGGATGTATGCTTGCGTATCAGTCGATTAGAAGACAAATGAGAAGGCAGGTCATCACTTGAATATCGCACTACTAGGGTCCACAGGTTCTGTTGGGAAAAATGCACTAAAGGTCATCGATAGCTTTGCCGATCTTAAGGTAACGGTACTAGCTGCAAAGCAAAACGCTACTCTTTTATACGAGCAGGCGGTTCGCTATAGACCAAAGATGGTTGTTATCTACGATGAGAAAAAGCGTAAGGACTTAGCAAAAGCCCTTCCTTTTACTCAGGTTGTAAGCGGTTTAGATGGATTGATGGAATCGGTCAGACTGTCTGATGTGGACGCAGCTGTTTTTGCATTAAGTGGATCGAAAGCAGTAGGTCCATGCCTTGCTGCCTTAGAAGAAGGAAAAAGAATCCTCCTTGCGAATAAAGAAATTTTAGTGTCTGCAGGTTCCTTGATTATGCAGGCCTGCGAAAGGAAAAATGGGTTGATTCTTCCGATAGATAGCGAACATGCTGCGATCCATCAATGCCTTCGATCGGGGAAAAAAAGCGAGCTAAAAAAAATCATTCTAACTGCTTCTGGAGGGCCGTTTTTCCGCTACAGCAAAGAGGAGCTTTCAGCGGTAACGCTTGCACAGGCGCTAAAACATCCTAAATGGTCTATGGGATCGAAAATCACCATCGACTCTTCAACGCTGATGAATAAAGGATTAGAGATCATTGAAGCTATGCACCTTTTTTCTTTAAAGCCAGAAGAAATCTCTGTAGTGGTTCATCCAGAAAGTATCGTTCATAGTTTTGTTGAATACCGAGATGGAAATCTCATTGCCCAGCTTGCAGAGCCCGATATGAAAATTCCTTTACAATATGCACTGACTTATCCAGAAAGAAGAGAAATAAAAAAATCTTCTTTCTCTTTTGTAGAAAATCCCTCTCTGACGTTTTACGCGCCAGATAGAAAAGCATTTCCCTGCCTTGCGTTAGCGGAAAAGGCTCTCCGAGAAAAGTCTTCTTTTTCTTGCGCTCTTAACGCCGCCAATGAAACTTTAGTGGAAAGGTTTTTGCAGGAAAAGATCTCTTGGAAAGAAATTGGAGAGAAATTGGAAGAAATCCTTTCTTTGCATCAGTCTAGGGATTTGCTATCATTGTACGATGTAAGACAAGTAGATCTAGAAGCAAGAAGTAAGGCTCTCGAAGTATGATTATGACAATTATTTATGGACTATTAGCTATTTTAGGCCTGGGTTTTTTGGTGTTTATCCATGAAATGGGTCACTACGTAATGGCAAGGAAAGTGGGCATGCGTGTCGAGGCTTTTGCCATCGGTTTTGGAAGGCCTATTATCCGCTGGACCGATAAAAGGGGAGTGGATAGGCGCCTTTGTTTTTTAACTTATGGTGGGTACCTGAAAATTGCAGGCATGCAAAAAGAGGGTAGTAAAGAGCCCGCAGAAATTAAAGATGGGTTTTTTGGTAGTTCTCCATGGAAGCGTATTCAAGTAGCTTTTATGGGGCCTTTTGTCAATATCGTATTTGCCTTTTTAGCTTTCACTGTTCTTTGGTTTTCTGGAGGGAGAGAAAAGTCTTTTACTGAATTTACCAGTCGTATTGGCTGGGTCGATAAAAAATCCGCCTTATACCAGCAAGGCGTCCGGCCAGGAGATGCTATTTTAGAGCTCAACCATAAGCCGTTTTCCGGCGCCAAAGACCTGCTTCTCTCTTCTGTTATTCCAAAAGAGCATACAGCGATTCATGGGCTGAAAATCGATTACTTAGATCAGGAAAAAGCCCCTTTTTCCTATACGTTAACCCCCTATCAAGATCCAAGACAAATGGATGCAGGAAGGCATACTCTAGGGATTTTTGCTCCTGCAAGCTATCTTATTTACGAAGAGCCTAGCCAGAAATTCCCTGGAGCGCCTCTGGCTCAAAGCGGTATTCAGCCAAAAGATCGCATTTTTTGGGTCGATGGACAGCTCATATTTTCTGTAACCCAGCTAAAAGCTTTACTGGCAGAGCCCTCTGTATTTCTTACAGTAAAAAGAGACGGGAAAATATTTCACTCAAAAATTCCTAGGCCCGCTTTAGAAGAGCTCCTTTTACAAGAAGAAGATGCTGCTGATTTCATGGACCTTCGCTATGAGGCAGGTCTACTCGATCATAAGCTAGATACTCTCTATTTTATCCCCTATAAACTGAGCTCTGATCTTACTGTAATGAAACCCATGCGTTTTATCGATCCTAAAGATGAGGAAAAAGCTTTTGTTTCCTGCGCAAGGTGTCCTTTTTTCCATCCATTAAAGCCGCAAGATCAGATCATCGCAATCGGTGGTAAAAAGGTGCACTCTACAGAAGAGCTTTTGCGCCGCCTACAAAATAAACAGTCGCTTATTGTTGTCCAAAGAGATCCTCAAATACAAAAAACCATTTCTTGGAACCAAGCAGATCAAGCATTTGACCACTCTTTTTCTGTAAAAGATCTGCAAAATATTGTGCAAAGTATTGGCCAGGAAAAGCGTGTGTCTCATTCAGGAAATTTATATTTACTGCGTCCTATTGAGCCGGTGCCTATTGCGCAATTTCCCCCTTCAGATCAAAAACACCAGCTTCTCCAAGCTTTTGCTAAGCAAGCAAGTATCATTCAAGAGGTTTCTTCTCCAGAAAAACGGGAGAAAATGACAGCTTTCTTGGAGAAACAGAAAAAGCAGCCCTATTTAGGGGCTATTTTACGCGATCGCACTGTGCGTTATAACCCCTCGCCGTTTGCGCTATTTAGCGAAGCTTTTTCTGAAACAGCTCATACGATGTATTCTCTATTTTCTGGGAACCTAAACCCCAAATGGCTCTCTGGTCCCGTAGGCATGATCCATGTTGTGCAACACAGCTGGTCTTTAGGTGCAAAAGAGGCCCTTTTCTGGATGGGTCTTATTAGCTTAAATTTAGCCCTTTTAAACCTATTTCCGATCCCTGTTTTAGATGGAGGTCATATTGTGCTTTCCTGTGTAGAGATGGTCACAAAAAAACCTTTAAAAGCAAAAACTATGGAGAGGCTCATCATCCCTTTTGTGATCTTGTTGATAGGGTTTATCTTATTTGTGACGTATCATGATATTTCCCGGCTAATTATCCGTTTTTTTAACTAGAGAACTATTTTTTAATTGAAAAAAAATAAAAATAAACTTATTTGTTGTAAAAAAGTTTTTATTGGTTTCTTTATTTAATTCTAGTTAAAATCTTAAATGAAAACAACAAATGGACTGTTATGAGTAGTACACTAAGTATAACTCCTTTGTCTTCTTTTCCTTCTATGTCTTTAGATCTTATTCCGCCTACTTCATATAAAGAACTGTATTCTCGGATAACTTTTATCGCTTTAGAATCTCTTGCTTATCTTGCGGGAGCTTTCAGCGTTACATTTGCCATCAGTATGGGAGTGGTTTCTATGGCCTCTCCTATTGGCGCTTTTGTAACACTTTGTGGTCTGATTTCGACGTTATTTTGTCTTAGCATGTCCGTGCAGCTGTTGTATCTTTATGTGGTAGCTAAACGTTTTTATAAGGCAGGCTTTCAGGGTTACATGGGTTTGAGCTTCGAAACAGATGTGACTTCGCCTAGAAAATTAGACAAATTATGTGAGTTAATAGAAGCAGATAAGTCATTTTCTTGGTCAACGATGAGAAGAGAACTATTGGGCCTCTCAAAAAGATAAAAAGTTTTTCATAATTACTAATGGCCTTTATTGCGCGTTTACTTTATAATTTCACTAGAAAAATCAGGAGAATTTTATGACTGCCTTACTTAACTCATTGAATAATTTATGTAGTCCAATTATCAACACCCCTATTTCGATTCTGTTTGTGCCAGATCTAGACAGACAACCTCAAGAAAAAAAACAAGCAGTATTAGGTTCAGAATTATTAGCCCATATATCAGCAATATTCTTTACTACTTTTTCTACCATTGTAGCGTGTCAAGGTGCAAGCTTTACAGCTGCATTGATCACAATGTCTATTGGAACTACATTAATTACAGGGATCTTTGCCAGGATCGCTTATGCCTTATTGCTCAGACCCCATAAGCCATAAAGCCCTTTTTTATAGCGAATTTACGCCAAAAAGAATGTTTTTGGTGTAAATTTGTAAACCGCGCTAACATGATTAAACTAAAACTTCTATCAAATGGAAGATTCTTGTCGATAGGAGTTTAATCTTTGTAATAGCAAAATTTCCTGGTACATCTGGCTAATTTGACGAAAAAAACCAAGTGCGCACGTTCTAAATTTGAAAGGTTGCGCATTTATTGTTACTTTCATTGCCTTGCAAGCTTTTTCTACTTTTATCAGTCTTTTGGGGGCGTATCCCATAGGATCGACTATCGCTTTGGCAATTAGCTGCATCTCCGCTGTTTGTGTGCTTGATTTTGCGCATTTAGCCCAGCAGACTAATCTATGTAGAAAGCAGGTTTTAGAGGTGGACAATGGAGCTGTTTCTAAGAAAAATTTTAACAATCTATGGGAATCAAAAGTTTATTTATTATGTTGCTTAATCTAAATAAGTCTTTTTATTTTTTTTAATAAACTATATAATTATCCCTAATTAAAAAATGCTTTTTCTACCTTAGAACCCTGCATTTTTGTAAAGTAGATCTTTTAATAACCCTCTATTATCCGGAGTAGAGAGATGACAGCAGAAATACGCATTATCCCAGGACCTGGCATTACACAATACGATCGTACTGTGTATGTGCGATGTACAGAGGGAGAAGGTGAAAATTTCTTGAGTTTTCAGCGTATATCTCTCGATAGCTATCCATCTTATCCTTGGGATCAACATAAAAATGCCTTAAATCACTGGCGTATTTATTCTATTGCCTGCATGGCAATTGCTGTTTTGACAGCATTTGCTGCTATGTACATATCATCTACTTTTTTAGGGATCTTAGGTTTTTTGATTAGTTTAAAATCGGTCATCTTATTCCGAGATACAAAAGTAATGCAGAAAAACTTCAGCCAGATGCGCTCTAATCCAGCAAGGTACTTTATTCAAAATCAATCTTTATGCAAGAAAGTAGTACAAAAATTGTATCCTCAAAAAGATACGCATAATGGTAAAGCCTTCGATGACATACGTTTTATAGAATCTTATGTGGGATTTATGGATGCGTATGTTGAGAAGATGCCGGAAGATCATCATGATGTGACCACCTTATCGCAGATAGTCGCTCAGGTGCAAAACCTAAGTAGGGCTAATATACGTAGTAAATCGATACTATGTGAAAGGCTCTCAGAGATGGCCAAAAACTGTCATAAACACCTTTGTTCTGACCCTAGGTTGTACTTTTGCTTGCTTTCTAAGCTTTTTCCACCTGTTGTGCGTAAAGCGATTTGTAAGGGTTCTTGGTTGATTCCATCCTCTCGTGTGTAAGTTCGTATATATACATGCTGATCAAGCGATCATATTTTTTACATAGAAAAGCTTTTTTATTGCATCATCGTTATAGACGAAATCCATCTGTTTTTTTATTGTACATGCGATTTAAAAAAATTGTACACACTGTATGGAGTAAAAAAAATGACGCAAGTATGCTCTTCTTATTCTTCACCTGCTTTTTCTAAAAATTATCCTTGGCAGCAGCATGAAAAAGCACTGAGTTTTTGGCGCATTTCTACCATTGCTTTAGGTGCAATTGCGCTTTTGACAGCATGTATAGCTGCGTATAAAAGCTCGATTTTTCTAGCAGGATTTGGATTTTTTCTTGGTGTAGGGGCGGCGGTTTTGTTCCGAGATGTCAAAATGATACAGACAAACTTAAGGCAGATGCGTTCTAATTTACATGAATACTTTGTGAGAAATAGCTCTTTATGCAAAAGGTTATTACAAGGTCACTACGCCAAAGAAAAGTCTTGTTTGGAGTCTCTTCAAGATAAAAAAATCTTTTTTAAAGCCTACATCGATTTTCTTACACTTTTTGTGATATCTCGACCAAAGGTAACAGATCAAAGCGCCGTGCAATCCATTCCAAATGAAGCAGATAATGTGGCCAATGCGGTTCAAGAGCTGACCGTGGATCGATCTAGAGATCAATCGCTGAAAAATGCTGAAGTATATAAAAAACTCTCAGATCTAGAAAAGCGGTGTCATGAGTATATCTGCAACAATACCGACTTATATCGCCTACTGTCTTGCCGGCTGCATGCACATATCATCAATGAAGAGGTGAGTAAAGGTACTTTGTGGATTAGATCCTCGTGGATATAGTACGTCTTGCAGATAGGCTTGATTAAATTGATGATCTCTAATAAGATTTACGTCTTTTAAATGGTATATCACAATGACTACACAAATATATCCTTTTGCAAGAGATTTTTTTTCCGGGAAGCTGTTTTCAGAAATCACCGCAAAAGCTCCCACTTCCTTTCAAAGGCTCGACCAAAAAATCTGCATAGGGCAAGTAGCGTCTATAGCTTTAGCTGCTTTAGCGCTAACAGCTGGTTTTTTTCTTGGTGTGTATTCCAGCTTTACCTGGGCTGCAGTAAGCGTTGTTGTAGGTATAGGCGCTGCGGTTATTTTTCGAGATATGAGCGTGATCCGAGAAAACCTATTAAATCATGCCCATTCATGGATTGAAAAGCATCATGAAGATTATCCAAATTGGATAAATACGATCTTTGAGAAAGCCAATTATGCGCACTTCAATCCCCCTAATTGTTCCGAAAAGGTTAAAGCGTTTTTAGAATTTGGCCTGTATTATCTCGATAAGATCTTAGGTAATGATACTGCCAAATATAAAAACCACCAAACAAAATTTATGGCTTACTTACTTAATCGCTTTTTTGACAAAGAAATACCTGGGTCAGAAGCCGATAGAAAAAATCAGACGGAGGTTTTCCAATTTTTGGCGAATTCGTTAGTAGACAGCTCAGATAAGGCAGTAAAATATCGCCAAGCATCTATCTATTACACTTTTTTTTCTTGGTTAAAAGATTACAAAGAAACGTTTCCTTTTACTGTTGTATTCGCAAATTTTACAGCAAAAGACGCATCTGCAATCTCAAAAAACACCTGGCTAATGGGTTGTTTTTTTAGAGCGTAGTCTAGATCTTTCTTTAAGTAGCTAAATATAGTCTATTTTTTTCCTAATATGTAATCATCGAAAATAAAAAGATTTCCTTTTAAAATTTGTGTGTATAAAATTTCCTGTTTAACTATTTCAAAGGTAAATTATGCAAAGTATACGAACTTTTTGCCCCTGTTTTTTTTCTAGTACATCTTCCTCTACACCATCTCCTTGGGATCAGCATAAAACCCGCATGAATTACCTAAAAGTAGCCTCCGTTGCTTTGGGGGTTATTGCCGTAGCAGGTATAGCGATTTCTTGCATTTATGGGGTTTCTCCCATACTAGCCGCTGCAAGCGGAGCTGTAGGCGTATTTGCAGGGCTAGCGCTTCGTCATGCTATGATTTTAAGTGGTAATATCGATCGAGAAAAAAGCCGTATAGCTGAAACGCTCAGCACCAATTTACCTCTTTTTCTTAATGCACTAGGCTTGAACCTAGAGAAAATGTATAGTGATCCCGCGCAGTCTTTTCAGAACTTTTTTAAGGCATTAAATACAGTCCTGGAAGACCCTGCAAACGAAGATTTTAAAGGTGAAATATCTAATTTATTTGAAATGCAGCTTAAATCGCTAAAAAGTACAGAAAATATTCAGAAACTACAGATCCTGTATGGACTTCTGGTGTTCCATCAAAAAAATATAGCGAGCAAACCTAAAGTATTACAAACTCTTGTTAGGCATATAAACCTTCTTTTCGTGCAAAAAGTTACTGCAAGAAAGGCTTACTGGTTTTAATGACTTTTTGAGTAGCTAGCTTTTTTGTTAGAGATCCTCTTTTTAGCTTAAATAGGGCTCAGATCGTTCATATGAATAGATGAACCATCTCACTGTACTGATCATTTTTTATCTTTGTGCGCATAGTAAAAGTACTTTCATAAAATTTCTCCTTGTCTGTAAGCTAATTTCTCAAAAATTTTAATTAGAGGTGTATATCATGGTTTCTCCTATTTCTCATTCGATAAATCTGCCACCTCATCTGCCCCTACCACCCAGTCCAGCTGAAGACAGCAAAACTGCCAGTTTAGATCCACGGAAAGCTGCAATACAATCTTGCAAAATACGTATGAATGGTAGCGAACTTTTATCCAAAGCAGCTAGTAAGGTATCTAGAGCAGTTGTAGCAGCAGGTTGCTGGAATAGTGTACCACCTATTGGACTCGCATGTATAATTTATGACTGGACAACAACAACACATATAGAACAAAAATTCGCCAGGTTGTTGTCAGATGATACAAAACTTCAGTTATTTGTTCAGAATGGTACAAAATCACAATAAGAGAAAACGGAACAATCGATTAATGAAATGGCCAAACGTTTGGGTGTGTCATATGATAAGACTAATTGGGGTCAGTCTTGCACCAATCTAAAAACTGCTATAAAGAGGGAATTTTCTCAATTGAAAAAAGCAGACGAAGATAGCGCAAGGCGGATAGAAGATTCGATTCGCCTTGGTCGTGCAGGACAAGACCATATTTGGAATTCTAGACATGATCGTAATTGGGAGTTTAATTACCAAGCGCTGGAGAGTAAATCCAATCAATTGGAAAAAGAAACAGAACATCCTTCAGTAGGTAGAGATTTTTGGACCTACTTTAAGAGTCTAGAAAAGCTCAATACTAAGATTCATAAGGATCAACTTCCAGAGCACTTTCGAACACTTGTCTTGTTAGTTGTACAGACTGTAGGTACAGTGAATACTGTAGGCGAGAAATAGAAAAAATCGTAAAAAAGCATGCAGGTGGGAAAAAAGGCGCTAGAAACTAGCGCCTATTTTAGTGGAAGACTATATTTTTTCGTCTTCGTCTTGGATCTCTACTTCTGATTCCTCTACCGCATCTTTTTCTTGATTCGGCTTTGCTTGAGGCTGCTCGTTTGTAGCAGCTGTTTGGCCTTGAGGGTTTTTTTTCATAGATTCGCCGATTTTTTGCAGGCTTTTCTGCAGAGAATCAGACGCTTTTTTCATAGAGTTTATGTTGTTTTCTTCAATGGCTTTTTTCAAGACATCGATTTTCTCTTGGATCTCTGAAACAACGTCTCCTGGAATCTTCGCTTTGTATTCATCGAGCGATTTTTGCGCTCTAAAAGCGAGAGACTCTGCTTCGTTTTTCGTTTCGATTTCCTCTTTGCGTGTGCGGTCTGCTTCAGCATTCATTTCCGCTTCTTGGATCTTTTTTTGGATCTCTTCTTCTGATAATCCAGAACGAGACTCAATGCGGATTTTTTGCTCTTTACCCGTCTGCTTATCTTTAGCAGATACGTGGAGAATACCATCGGCATCTAAGTCAAATGTAACTTCGATTTGAGGGGTTCCACGAGCTGCTGGAGGAATATCTGTTAGGTCAAAACGGCCAATTTCCTTATTGTCTTTTGCCATAGGACGCTCTCCTTGCAAGACGACAATAGTGACAGCAGGTTGGTTATCTGTTGCAGTGGAAAATACCTGTTTTTTCTGTGCAGGTATTGTGGTATTTCTTTCAATAAGAGGGGTCATGACGCCTCCTACTGTTTCGATACCTAAGGTTAGGGGAACTACGTCTAATAGTAGCACGTCTTTTACATCACCTGTGATGATGCCGCCTTGGGT
This sequence comes from uncultured Chlamydiae bacterium, assembly GCA_937899275.1. Lineage (GTDB taxonomy): Bacteria > Chlamydiota > Chlamydiia > Chlamydiales > SM23-39 > CALBPE01. The sequence goes on along the minus strand of CALBPE010000113.1, from coordinate 21,266 downwards.
AGCTGCTCCAAGAGCTACTGCTTCATCGGGATTGACGCCTTTATGAGGGTCTTTACCGAAAGTTTCTCGTACTTTTGCTTGCACTGCAGGCATTCTAGTCATGCCGCCTACAAGAACCACATCGTCAATTTGGTCTTTTGTAAGTCCTGCGTCTTTCAACGCATTTAAGCAAGGTTCTACAGTTCTTTCTACTAAGCTAAGGCAAAGCGACTCTAGCTTTGATTTTGTTAGCTGTAAAGAAAGGTGTTTTGGACCAGAGCTATCCATAGAGATAAATGGCTGGTTGATTTCTGTAGACTGCGTGCCAGAGAGCTCGATTTTTGCTTTTTCTGCAGCGTCTTTGATCCGTTGCAGCGCCATTTTATCTTTTGATAGATCAATGCCATGTTCCTGTTTGAATTCTTGTAAAATCCATTGGATGATTGCATCGTCAAAATCATCTCCACCTAGGTGGGTATCTCCATTTGTGGCCAGTACCTCAAATACTCCATCACCAATTTCTAAGATGGAAATATCAAATGTTCCGCCGCCCAGGTCGTATACAGCGATTTTCTTATCTTGGTTTTTATCCAATCCATAAGAAAGCGCTGCTGCTGTTGGCTCTGGGATGATTCTTTTGACGTCAAGACCTGCAATTCTGCCTGCGTCTTTTGTTGACTGTCTTTGCGAGTCGTTGAAATAGGCGGGAACAGTAACGACTGCTTCTGTTACTTCTGCGCCTAAGTAGTTTTCTGCTGTTTCTTTCATTTTGATGAGGACTTGAGCCGCTACTTCCTCTGGGGAAATGAGCTTGCCATCAATATCAAAAGCAACGTCGCCATTGGTGTTTTTAGCGACTTTATAAGGAACAGTAGTAATTTCTGATGCGACTTCATCGTATTTTCTTCCGATAAAGCGTTTGGTGGAATACAGCGTTTTTTCTGGGTTTGTAATCGCTTGTCTTTTAGCAGCGATTCCAGCAAAACGCTCATTTCCTTTATATCCAATAATCGAAGGAGTCGTTCTTGCTCCTTCAGGATTTGGAATCACTTTTGCTTGCTTGCCTTCCATAACGGCTACGCAAGAGTTGGTGGTTCCAAGGTCAATACCTATTACGTATTTTTTCTTATTCGCCACGGGTGTTCTCCTTATGTTTATCTTTTTGCTCTGTAGATTCTTCTAGTGTTTGCGCGACTTTTACGCGAGCGGGTCTAATGATCCTTTTTTCGCTTTTGTATCCTTTCGAAAACTCTTCTAAAATGGTTCCTTCAGGATACGCATCGGTTTGCATAGTTTCGACTGCTTCATGGTAGTGGGGATCGAATACATTGCCTTCTGAATGAAATGCGACGATACCATGGTTGTGCAGTACTTCCCGAAATTGCGAGAGAAACATCTGAAATCCAAAAGCCCATGTTTTGATCTCATCCGATACTTGATCTGCTGATTTCAGCGCTTTTTCAAAGCTATCGATGATAGGTAAAAATCCTGCAATCGCGTTTTCTACCGACAGCTGAATCATTTCCTGTTTTTCTTTTTGCATCCTTTTACGCATATTTTCTAACTCTGCTAGAGTAAGAAGGTACTTTTGTTTGAAATCCTCTTGAGCCTCTTCAGTAGGCTCTTTCGTTTCTTCTTCCACTTCACTTGTTTGTGGCTCTTTTTCCATGTATGTTCTCCTAAAATGATTGACTCTTATCCTCCAAGAGGATGGATGAGCATGCCTCAAGGTGCTCTTCTTTTTGCACGTCGTCGTACGTTTTAAACGAGATATGCAATGTAGAGACTGTTTCTGTAAGGCGCTCTGATAATTCTTTTGAAAGGCTTTTCATCAATTGAAAGAGCTTTCCGTATGGCAGTCGCAAAGGGCCTAAAATGCCTAATGCTCCTGAAACGCTATGGTTGATGTAATAGGGAATTGCAATAACGCTGCAGTCTTTTTCTAAAAAATCTTCTCCAATGAAATATAAGATATCTCGCTTTTTCATCGCCTGCTTGAGGAGTTTTTGCATAAGACTAGGGCTCTCAAAAAGAGATAGGCTCGATGCTAAGCTCGATGCTTCTGAAAACTCAGGGTAGGCGAGAAGTTTTGATAGACCCATTTGGATCAGGCTTTTTTCTTGGGTAGAAGAAGAGTACACAATGAAGCGGACCATCAGCTCGTTGTAGAGTCTTTGGGCGGTTTTACGCAGTTTTTCATCAGCAATGGCAGGCAGCTCTTGTTTATTGAGTCTCCAGCTAAAATAGGCTTCTATTAAAGAAAGAGAGTCGTTTTCTACAGCGTTTTCTGTGTAAAAACTTTCTGTGTGGATTAAACCAAAATCGGTCAGCACAATAGCCAAAAGCTTTTTCTCTTCCAGAAGAATAAACCGGACTTTTTGTATAAAATCCATTTCAAATAGGGGAAGAGATAAAAATACAGGGCAGCCTGTTTTTTCCGATAAGATCTCTCCCGCTTTATCTACAAAGGCTAACAGCTCTTTATTGGGAGTATCTGGGAAAAATAGCGTTTCCGCTGGAAGAGGGGCATCTTTGTATTGATCGGCAAAAAATCGGTACGCTTTGATTGTGGGGATTCTGCCTCCAGAAGAGTGGGGCTGTTCTAAAAAACCCTCTTTTTCTAACCGGACAAAGTCGTTTCGGATGGTGGCAGAGCTAATCCCGCTAAATCCTTGACTTCTTAACGTATCTGAACCGACAGGCTTGCCTGTCTCTACGTAAAGCGAGATCAATTTGAAAAGCACCTGCTTTTCTCGTTCTTGCTTACTTGGTTTTTTTGCCATTAAGTTTTTCAAAGAAAATCCTTCTTTTTCTACCTCTTATTATAATGGGCATTTTTTTCGTTTGCAACTATTTTTTAGCAATTGGAGGTGTTGATTGCTGAATTTAAATTATAAACAATTAATAATTAGGGATTTAATTTTTTTAGAAAAAGAGAGTTGCTGCAGGTGCTTGTAGAAGCGGGGCAAAAGAGAAGGTCAGTTAAACGGTCTTGTTTCTTCTAAGTAGCCGCAGGCTATTTAAGCCTACAGCTACCGTGCCGCCTTCATGTAGAATCACAGAAAGCCATAAAGGCATCATGCCAGCTAGAGCAAAGCTACTTGCGATCACAATAGTAGATACTGCTAGAACGACATTTTGCCGAATTACCCGTACAGATTGCCGCGATTTTTGTAAAAGCCAGCGGATCTCTTTAAGGGCATCTGAAAGAAGAACGACATCAGATGCTTGAATCGCTGCTCCAGAGCCGGTAATGCCAAGAGAAATGCCCACAGTTGCTCGCGCTAAAGAAGGGGCGTCATTCATTCCATCTCCTACCATAATGAGCCCTTTTTCTAGGGAGAGTTTTGCTACAAGATCGAGCTTTTCTTCAGGAAGAAGGTTGAAAAATATTTCGGTAATAGAAAGTTTTTTTGCTACAGAAAGCGCCGCTTTTTCATGGTCTCCTGTCAGAATGACAGGAAAAATCTGCTCTTGCTCTTGCAGCTCTTTAACTAAAGTATATGCTTCTTTTCGGATTTCATCTTCAAAGTGTAGGACAAAAAGTGCATCGCCAATATGTAAAAATGCCTCAGATCTTGTAAGAGAGGAAGCGATAAAAGAGGGAAGTTTTTTTTGCATGAAGCTTTTACTTCCTATGCGGGCGTGGTATTTGATACCTTCGATCTCTATTGTTCCTGAAACGCCTTGCCCTATACTGCTTGAAAAGTTTTCTACTGGATATACTGGAAAGTTTTAGGTGTATTTTTCAACAGCAGAGGCAAGCGGGTGAGAAACGTGTCTTTCTAAGCTTTTTGCGATCGCAAGCGCTTTTTCTACAGGAAAATCACCTTGGAGTAGAGTCACGTTTTTTAACGATAACTGCCCTGAGGTAAGCGTACCTGTTTTATCAAAACAGATATGCTGACAGCGGGTCAGAGCGTCTAATACGGAGCCTCCCTTTAATAAAATTCCTTTTTTAGCGCAGGAAGATACGGCTGCTAAGTAAGCGGTAGGTGCACCTATGATCAACGCGCAAGGTGATGCGGTAATTAAAAAGGTCAATGCGCGGTAAATCGATCCTTCTACTCCCCAGTAAGGAAGGGAGAAAAATAGAGGCAAAAAGATACTTAAAAGAGCGGAGCTGATCATCACGCAGCTAGCGTATTTTTTTCCAAAGCGGTCGATTGCTGTTTGGATGCGCGGTTTTTGCTCTTTTGCTTGATCGATCAAATCGATGATTTTTTTTAATGTAGATTCTGTAGAGGTTTTTTTGACCGTTAAAACAACTGCTTGGTGGGTGTTTTTTGCTCCAGCAGGCACTTCTTCTTCTGCGTTTTTTCGGATGGGGAGGCTTTCTCCTGTAATATGCGAGAGATCAAATAAAGAGCTTCCTTCCACAATCACACCATCTAAAGGGACGTATTCACCTGATTTCACAAGGATTTTTGTGCCAAGAGAAATATCTTGAACAGATACTTCTTTAAGAGGTCTGCCTTCTTCTACAACAAGCGCTTTTTCAGGGGAGATTTTTTGCAGGTCTCTAAGAGCGCTATTGGCTTTATTGATCACCGATTCTTCCATGGAACCAGAAAGCTCAAATAAGACGAGAAGAAGCCCTCCTTCAAACCCCGATCCGATGAAGAGGGATAAAAATGCAGCCATCATCATCAACGTATCGATGTTGATTTCAAGATTTTTTCCATCTTCAAAAGCGCCTAAAATAGCTCCTGTGCCGCTTAAAAGGTAGACAAAGGATAGAGAAAAGTAGGCAAGGTTATGATCATAAAAAGAAAAGAGAAAAGAAAGAAGCAATAAGCCTGCGGTAAGAAGCGCTTTTTTCAGAGCAAAGTTTGTAGCCCATTTTTTTGAGCTATTGGTCAAAAAAGGGCTTACTGCATCGCTCATTCCTGAGGAGAAAAACGCATTGAAAGCGTAAGGGGCCATAGGTTATTCTCCGCTGAAAAATCGCAGTAAAAAATGGGACGAGAAAAAAAGCGTTACCCCAATTGAGGTAAGCCAAAACGTTTTGGTCATCCAAGGAGTTTTTTCCAGTTTCGATTCGATGTATCCAAGAGAAAATAAAGAAGCGCTCATCATCAAGAAGGCAGAAAATGCGCCTAGAGCCGGGTAGATGAAAAATAGAGTGAAGGGGAGTAAGCAGCCGAAAAAAGCGCCGATAGATGCTTTGATGGGATGTTCATATTGACCGATTTTTAGCCCGATTTCTTCTTGTAACATCACCTCTAACAGCCGATTATCATCGCTCATAAGCGTTGTGATGCTATCTTCTAAAAGCTGACCAGAAAATCCTTTTGCTCGGTATAACTCGTAGAGCTCTTCTTTTTCTTGCTCTCTATGGTGTGTGATCTCCCACCTTTCTTGTTCAATGATCTGGTGTAAACGTTCTAGTTTTGCAAACCCTTGTAAAGATGCGTAGCTGACTTTCCAAAGGGTGTATAAGATGTATATTGCAAAGAATTCTACTGGGAAATAGGGGCCAGTAGTGAGGAAAGAAAGCGCTATGACTAGTAGCATAGAGCTTTCTTTAGCAGCATGAAAAAAAGCGGCTTTATATCCTGTAAGCTCAGATCCGTGCACCTCTTGATCAAAAGCTGCACCTTTTTGCCTCGCATCAATTAGATGCTCTAGACTTGATTTTCCTTCAAAATGTAGGTGCTTTTTTTCTGGCATCGATACGCCTATGTAAACGAGTAAGAGGAAAGATAAGGGCGCAGAACTTCAGGGATATCGATTGAGCCGTCTTCTTTTTGATACGTTTCTATAAGAGAGACCATCAGGCGCGATGTTGCAAGTCGCGAGCCGTTGAGCGTATGGGCTACCGTAAGCCCCTCTTTGCCGCGGATGCGTATTTTTGCGCGTCTTGCTTGGAAATCTCCGCAAGAAGATACCGAAGAGGCTTCGTAATATGCGTTTTGTGCTGGTAGATACACTTCAATATCAATGGTTTTTCTAGCAGAAAAAGAAAGATCGCCGCTAACAAGCAGCATATTTTGGTAATGTAGGCCCAGGCCTTGCAACACTTCCTCTGCAGAATCGAGCATTTTTTGAAAGATCGCATCGCTTTCTTCAGGGTGGCAGACGGCAAATAGTTCTACTTTATTGAACTGGTGCATCCGAATAAGGCCCCGTTCTTGGCGGCCTAATGCGCCTGCTTCCCTGCGAAAACAAGGGGTGTAAGCAGTGTATAGATAAGGAGTTTTTGTTAAGATCTCTCCTTGATGGATGCCGTTTAAAGGCACTTCGGCTGTAGGAATTAAATGCAGGGGAAAGTCGGGATCGTTTAAAGAGAAAAGCTGATCTTTAAATTTTGGCAGTTGACCTGCTCCAAACATCGTTGCCGTGTTGACTAAAAGGGGAGGAGAGATTTCAATAAATCCATTTTTGTAGTGGGTATCTAGCATATATTGCAGTAAAGCGCGCTCTAGGCGGGCTCCCAAACCTCGGTACATAGGCCAGTTGGAGCCGGTGATTTTTGCGCTTGCTTTGAAGTCAAATAGGTCGTTTATTTCTCCTAGCTCGATGTGATTTTTAATCGGAAAGGAAAGTGTCGGTTTTTCTCCTACGCGTTTTACACACACATTTTGCTTGGGATCTAAAGCAAAAGGCACGCAGTCATCGGGAAGATTTGGAAGGGAGAAAAGCTCGGTTTCAAATTCTTTTCTAAGAAGATTTACCCGTTCTTGTACAGAAGAGATTTCTGCGCGTAAAGCTTTCATTTCTTCCATCTCTTTTTCTACAGGCTGATGCTGTCTTTTTTTCTCGCCAATCTGTTTTGATGCAGCGTTTTGCTCGTGTTTGCGCTGTTCTAAAGCAGTGATGTTTTCTCTAAGCTTTTGATCTAGGGTGAGAAGAGGGGATAGGTCAATCGAAGGGATTTTGCCCTGGAGCTTTTTTGTGACTTCTTGAGGATTGTTTCGGATTAAAGAAATATCTAGCATAATATAGAAAACCAATACATACGAATAGACAAAATCATAGAAGGTTTTTCTACATTTCGTCAACCTACATAGTTCTTGAAAAGCCAGAACAAAATCTGTTAACCTGTTAAATGAGTCAAATATAACCCGAATGAATCCTTATATGTCTTATCCACAAGCTCAGAGTCCCCTTATCTTAAGTTACAATCGTTTGATGGACGCTTTTGCGAAATCAGATGATGAAAGGGATTTTTATCTCGATCGAGTCGAAGGGTTTTTAGTCTATGTTGATCTTGATAAAGAGGAAGGGGAGCTCCAATCCCTTTTCAAAGAATTACAAGAGCATAAAGATCGTTATTTGCTGATCCCTAAAATGACCTTTTACGAGGTCAAAAAAATTATGGAAGGATTTGTGAACGATAAAGTCTACGATATCGATACAAAAGAAAAACTTGTCGATATCATTGCGGGAAAAGAAGCGCGGGAAAATTTCTTAGAATTTATCTACGATCATTTAACTGAACTGGAAAAATGGCAGCAGTTTTATCAAGAAAGATCGCGCATACTCATCATTGAATGGCTCCGCTCTGAAGAGGTGCATTTCGTATTTGAAGAAGATTTAGATGTCACAAAGCCGGTGATGGAAAAACTCAAACGCTACCTCTTTGAGAAAAAAGCTCCTAAAGAAGTGGTGAATGCAAGAACGATGCTTGGTCAAAAAGCAAAAACCTATTATTCAAATGAAGCGCTAAACCCTCGTCCGAAAAGGGGAAGGCCTCCAAAACAAGTAGCTAAAGTAGAAATCGAACCGCAGTTGACCGTCGATATTTACACCACCGTTCCTTATCCTGTCCGCCATTTTATATACCTACCCGATATTAGAGGCGCTTCATCGGTCACCTTTTCTGCAAAATTTGAAACAGAAGAGCAGCTTCTCGCAAGTCTTAGAGGATCGGAAAAAATTAAAGTCGATGAGCGTTTAGAAGCGCTTTCGCAGCGTCTAGAGTCGCTCAAGCTGCTTTCAAGCAAGCTCCCAATGAAAGAAAAATCCCATTTCCCATCGTTTACGCAGCCTAAATTCAAAAGGGACTCAGAGTTTTCTGTGCATGCAGATCAAGAGCCGAAGCTGGATACGGCAATTCAAGAGGTGTTACCCAAGAAAAAAGGAACATCTTCTGATGATGCTGAGTATGCTAAGAAAAAACGGAAAAAGTTTTCCATTAAAAAAGTGACCCAAATCAAAAAGAAAAAATCGTAATTTATGGATCTTTCTATTCCTACCTCAAAAACTGACAAAGTAGCTAAGAGTAGAAAAACAGAAAACCTTTACGTAGTGCCATCTGTTTTAGAAAAAACGATGAAGTCTCTTTACTTCACCCGTTTTATGAATAACAAAATGGCTAAGCTGGTAAGGCAAAGTAAAGGCGGAGTGATTCATTTAGATACTCGGGGCCATGAGTTAATCGGAATTCTCGCGGCTCAAGCGTTAACACCTGGTAAGGATTGGGCGTTTCCCTATTATAGAGACCGCGCCTTTGCTTTTGAGCTGGGCTCTTCTTTAGAAGAGCTTTTTGCGGCGTTTTTAGCAAAAGATGCGCCCCATCATTCTTCTGGAAGAATGATGCCAGATCATTTCTCCCATAAACCCCTTCGCGTTCCTGTACAATCTAGCTGCGTCGGCTCGCAGTTTTTGCAAGCGGTAGGCTGCGCTTTTTCTTGCAAACTGCGTAAAACCAATGAAGTGGTGTACGTCTCTTCCGGAGAAGGGGGAACGTCGCAGGGAGACTTCCACGAAGCGCTGAATTTTTCTTGCCTTCATCAGTTGCCGATTGTTTTTGTGATTCAAGATAATGGCTGGGCCATTTCTGTCCCTTCAAAAGAACAAACAGCAGGTGGGTGCATCAGTAAAATAGCATCTGGATATCCCGGCCTTTTAGTCGAGGTGTGTGATGGCACCGACTATATAGATACGGCAGCTGCGTTGAACGCAGCAGTAGATAAAGCGCGGACTTGTAAAGGCCCCAGCGTCATTGTAGCGAAAATTCCCCGGATTGGAGCGCATTCAAGTTCAGATAATCCTCAAAAATACAAAACCGATCAAGAGCATGCGCAAGATCTTTTAAAAGATCCTCTTCTCCGTTTTCAATCTAGGCTTTTAGAAAACTCTTAATTTTCTAAAAAAGAGCTGGAATCTTGGGAAAATGCCTGCAAAAAAGCTGTGAATGAAGCTGCCGAAAAAGCAGAGAATCTTTCCCCGCCAAAACCAGAGACGGTTACACAGTTTTTATTTAAAGACTTTATGCCTGTATCTGGAGAAAAAAAGCGGGGAGAAGACGTGGTTATGATGGACGCTTTAAATAACGCGCTCATCGAAGAGATGGAAACCGATCCTTCTGTTGTAGTATTTGGCCAAGATGTAGCTGGAGGTAAAGGCGGCGTTTTTGGCGTTACCAAACAACTGACAGAACTTTTTGGTAAAATGCGCTGCTTTAATACACCTCTTGCAGAGTCTACGATTATTGGCCTTGCAATTGGCCTTTCATTTTCTCTTGCGCATAAGCCTGTTGCAGAAGTGCAGTTTTGTGACTACTCTTGGACTGGTATCAACCAGTTATTCAACGAGCTTTCCAGTATCTACTACCGCTCAAATGGTGTGTGGAACTGCCCTGTTACAATCCGCATGCCCTACGGCGCTTATATCCAAGGAGGGCCTTACCACTCGCAAAGAAATGAAGCATTTTTAGCCCATTGTCCTGGTCTGAAAGTAGTGATTCCGAGTAACGCGGCAGATGCAAAGCGTCTATTAAAAACTGCGATAAGAGATCCCAATCCCGTCATTTTCTTAGAGCATAAAACGCTATATAGACAAAGGGTATTTGCCGCTAGAAAAGAGCCGTCTTCTGAAGAGCTTTTGCCTTTTGGAAAGGCAAAAGTGGTAGCTGAAGGAAGTGATCTTACTGTAGTAACCTATGGAGCTATGGTGATGATGGCTTTTGATGTAGTACAAAAACTTGCCAATGAAGGAATTCAGGTAGAGCTAATCGACTTAAGAACGCTTGTTCCTTTAGATGAAGCGTTGATTTCTTCTTCGGTTAGAAAAACGGGTAAACTATTGATTCTACAAGAGGCGAGTCTATTTGCTGGATTTGGCGCAGAAATTGCCGCGAGAGTAACGGAAAAAGATTTCCACTATTTAGATGCCCCTATTCAAAGATTAGGCGATCTTCATATCCCTGTACCTTACGCCAAAGGGTTAGAAGATGCGATGCTTCCACAAAAACCGACGATTGAAAAAGCGCTGCGCGATCTTTACGCTTATTGAATAGATCACGCTTTTTTTAGGCTGCTTTTTTCAGCTACCTCTGTTTTTCGCCTAGGTTTTCTCATTCTTCTTTTCTCTATTCCAATTTTTCCAGGAAGATTTTTCACTAAATCGCCATTGAGCTTGGCAAAGCGAAATAACTTTTCTTGAATTTGATAGCGAGCGCTTTTCGGATGCGGTTTTTTCAGTTTGATCCGTTTTTCTGCAAGCTTTTCATCTGCATGCAGCATATGTGCAAGTAGGCTTTCTTGGGTATTTTCTAATAACCTACTTTCTAAAGACGATAAGTCCTTTCCTTGCATAGCTTCTGCATTTTCAATCAGCTTGTCTATAGTGTGGTCAATTTCTAATAATAAGTCTTCTCCTAACACCTTGTTAACCCCATAGTCAGTTACTCTTTTTCATTTAATTTGTTTTCTTGTTTATTTGTCAATATCTATTGATACTACTGTTGATTTGAAACGGCTAATAAATAAAATATATATCTCTAAAACATCTCACAAAGAAACTGAAAAAATCGTACGATTTTTTTCAGTTTCTTTGCTACTATACCAGTAGCTACATGAGATTATATGAACGGATTTTACCCACTTGCTTCGGGATCAAAAGGAAACTCTATTGCTATTAAAAGCGAAGAGACGCTTTTACTTGTGGATGCGGGCATTTCAGCAAAACAGCTACGCATGCGCATGCAAGCTGTAGATCTGGATTTAGACCAAGTCGAAGGGGTGATTGTCACGCATGAACATACCGATCATATTGCTTCTTTGCGCTACCTAAATCAAAAGATGCGTATCCCCATTTTTTGTAATGGAGAGACGGCAAAAGGCATCTATCAGGCGCTGCACTTTATTCCAAAATGTAAGATTTTTTCTACAGGGGAGCGTTTTTCTTATAAAGATATCGAGGTAGATCCGTTTACTATTCCTCATGATACATTAGACCCTATTGCTCTTCGTCTAAAAGTTGGAGAGCTCCAATTAGGTATTTGCACTGATCTTGGTTTTGTGCCGAGTTTAGCGAAAAAAAAACTACAGTACTGCGATCTTTTGTATGTAGAGGCAAATCACGACCCTTTACTCGTCCAACAATCGAGTAGGCCTAGTGTGTATAAAACCCGTGTTTTAGGAAGTCAAGGCCACCTTTCAAATGAAGCTGCTGCCGAGTTTTTAGCTGAGTTATACCATAAAGATCTGAAAGCGGTGTATCTTGCGCACCTTTCTTCTGAGTGCAATACAAGAGAAAAGGCTTTAGAAAAAGTAGAGGGAAAATTGCGCTGTTTACGCGCAGATATCCCGATTTTCATTGCAAATCAAGATGCTGTTTCTACGCCTTTTTTCTTTGCAAAAGCTACGGATTTGAAAACGATTCATGCGATCTAAGAACTTTTCTTGGTCTTGCGCCATCTTGCGGGCCCACAACGCCATTTTCTTCTAATTCATCCATTAAAGAAGCAGCTCTTGCGTAACCAATCTTTAGCTTTCTTTGTAGGTAGGTAGTAGAAGCTGATTTTGAAGCGAGAACAACATCTAAAGCTTGATCGTATAACGCATCACTTTTACCGCGGTTTTCTCCCTCTTCTTTTTGCATTGTATCAAATGAAGGGATCAAATACTCGGTAGGAGCTTGACGGGTAATGGTATCGATTACAAGATTGATATCTTGATCAGAAATATACGCTCCTTGCGCCCTGATAAAGTGGGAGGTGCCAGGGGGGTTGAAAAGAAGATCGCCATTTCCTACAAGTTGATCTGCGCCTGTTTCATCGATGATGATCTGTGAGTTGGTTCTATTCGATACTTTAAATGCGATTCTTGTGGGGAAATTTGCTTTGATGATACCTGTAATCGCTTCTCTTGAAGGGCGCTGCGTGGCTAGGATCAGATGGATGCCTCAGGCCCGTGCCGTCTGCGCTGTGCGGGCAATAGGCGTTTCTAAATCGGCGCTTGATACCATCATCAAATCGGCAAATTCATCAATGATACCCACAATAAACGGCATATGGTCGGGAATAGGTATAGGAAGGGCGCTTTCTTCTTCAGGATGGCGCTTTCTTTTGTTGAAGGCATGGATATTGCGTAATTTCAGCTGTTTTAAGATCTCATAGCGTAGCTGCATTTCTTTTACTAGCCACTGTAAAGCTGCGTAAGCGCCGTGGGATTCAGAAATGACAGGAGCGATCATATGAGGAAGGCAAGAGTATTGACTCAGCTCCACTTTTTTAGGGTCGATCATGATCATTTTCACTTCATCAGGTCGTGCATTCATCAAAATCGACATCACAATTGTATTGATGCAAACAGATTTTCCAGAGCCGGTCGCGCCTGCAATCAAGCAGTGAGGCATTTTTGTGAGATCTGCGCTAATATAATCTCCTAATACTGTTTTTCCCAGCATGACCGGGATGTGATAGCGCTTACTATTTTTCTCCTGGTAGTGTTCGAGCATCTCTCGGAAGCTTACCTCTTGAGGTGTCAATGAAGGCACTTCGATACCTACTGCAGCTTTACCCGGAATAGGCGCTAGTATCCTGATGGATTTAGCTTCCATGCTTAGCGCAATATTGCTAGCAAGTGCGGTGATTTTTTGTACTTTGACTCCCACAGGGGGCTCCACTTCAAATGAGGTGATGGTAGGACCTGCATGAATCTGCCCTACCTTGGCATCGATGTGAAAATTTTGCAGCGTCTCTTCTAGTATCGCAGCTCTTTTTTGCAGGTCTTTTTTTAGCAATGATTGATCTACCGGTTTTGAAGGGGTGAGTAGGCCCGCTTCAGGGACAGTATAGCTATAAGGTAAAGAAGAGGGGATAAGTGGTTTTACTGTAGGAGAGGCTCTTTTTTGGATTGCTTTGGTATACGCGCTTTTTAAAAGAGAGGGTTTTTTGTATAAGGGGGGGATTTCTTCTTTCGGTTGTGGTTTTTTTCTCTTGATGGTCTTGCGTTCTTGCCGTTTTTCCAGTTGTTTTTTTCTTTTCTGGATCAGTAAAGAAAAAAGCGCCCTACAGGCTTGATATACATCTTGTAAAGACGTTTTTGTTAGGATGAAAATTCCTAAAGTCAGTGTAAAAGAGAACAGAAAAAAAGCGCCCGAAGGGCTGAGAAGCTGTTTTACACCTCCATAGGGAAAATCGGTGTATACGTAGTAAAATGGGACGCCGCCAAGATTATAGCGAACAACGGTTTTGAGATAAGGCTGGGTAAATACCGCTTTTTCCGCATAGACCTTCTTTGCAAAAAGAGGGGCTTTTTTGGGAAAACTATCTGCAACAATTGTAGCTAAAAAGCAGGTGCTCATGCAGATCATGATTGAAGATAACGTAAAGCGCTTAGATAAAGGCGGTTTATTTACCGTATAGCGCGACGCCATGACAAAAAGAAAACTGACAAAAATATAGCTTCCAAGTCCTAAAAAATAGAGAAGAGTAAACGCTGCGCTATGACCTAAAAACCCTAGAAAATTTGCAGAGGCGTCTTGATCTACGTAGGTTACAAGTGCAATCGTAAGAGAAATCACTAGGAAAAAAAGAGCGATTCCTTGCAATTCTGTATGGCGAGCTTGTGGTTTCGTCGATTTTTTTTTCATGCAAATGAGTATAAGGAAATTCCTTCTCTTTTATCCATAACACAATTCAGAATTAGATGTTAGCAAACGGATGAGTTCACGAGTGAAGTGAATAGACACGCGCTCGAAAGAATCCAAAGGTAGTAGGCAGCATGCTTGCGGTTTTTTCTCGAAAATATCCAATAAATCCACTGAATACTCAAACTACCTGTAACCAAAGCGCTAAAAAAACCGACGAGGTAAGGCGGCAAGTGGGTAGAGTTAACTGCTGTAGCGTCTAGCTGGATTAGCTCTACTACAATGCCTCCTAGAATTGTCGGGGTAGCTAAAAGAAAAGAAAAGACCACTGCGTTTTTTTGACTCCACCCTCGAAAAAGCGCAGCGCTTACGGTAAAGCCGCTTCTCGATACTCCTGGAATGAGCGCAAGCGTTTGCATCGATCCAATAAATAAAGCGGTTTTTTTTCTATGAACACAGGGAGATGCCTCCTGCAAATAAGAAGAAGCAAATAACATACTTCCAGAGAAGAAAAGTCCTACTGCGTACAGCGTGTCAGAGGCGTTTTTTAGAAAAAGAGAGAAAAAAAAATACCCGAAAAAAAGGGGAACTAAAGCAATAGTTACCTGCATATAGGTATCTTTTTTTTGTAGCAGCTGAGAAAACTCCCTTCGAAAAAAATAAAGAGCCGATGTCAACGTAGCTGTATGGCATACAAGATCAAATAAGGGAAGCGTTTGAGCGGAAAAATATTTTTTTGCGATATGAAGATGAAAAGAAGAGCTAACGGGGAAAAATTCTAAAGCGCCTTGAATCATCCCTAAAATAGCTGCAATGTAAAGATCCATAAAAAATAAAAAAAATGGGGCGACCGACGGGACTTGAACCCGCGACCCTTGGAATCACAATCCAATGCTCTACCAGCTGAGCTACGGCCACCGTAGGGAGATATTCAGATAGTATCATAGCCAAAACTCCCTCTTGCTTGCAAGGTAAACCCGATAAAAAGTAGCATCGAGATCCATAAAATCACAAAATCTACAGGTAAAGGGAAAAAAACAGCCCAATCTCGCATAAAGTAGGGAGGGTATAAACAGGTACTTAATGCGATTTTTGTACTAAGGAGCAGAAAATATTTGATAGTAAACATCCCACATAAAGGCCAAAAAATAGCCCATAGGGTCATTGCGCATACAATCAATAAAGGGGCGAACAGGTTGTAGAATAAAGAGGAAAGAGAAAGAGTAGAAAAGTGGCATAATACCAAGGGACCCGATACTAAATAGATAGCAAAAGAAGCGGCAAGAGCTTCTTGTAAATACACAGAGACTTTTAGGAAAAAAGGCCCTTGGAAAGCGCTGCTGCTGCCTAATATACGCTGCACCACCTGCATGCAGGGTATTTGAAAAAATAGTAAGGCGGTGCAGCTAGAAAAGCTCAGCTGAAAACTTGGGGTGATTAAGCTTAAAGGATTTAGGGTAAGTTCTACTAAACAAGCAAACGCAAGGAGATTGCAGGCTCTTGTTTTTTTTCCAGTCAACTCTGCTGTAAACGCCGCCACAATCATACATAAAGCGCGGATACTTGAAGGGGAGCTGTCAATGAAAAAGCCATATATGACGATACAAAATATTGAGAGAGATAAAGCAATCGTTCTATTTGTGAGCCATTTCCATAGGGTGAAAAAAATCCCAGCAAGTAGGCAAAAATGCAGTCCAGAAATCGCTAAGATATGTGATAGACCAAGCGATCGAAATGCATAGCGCAAAAATGGATCGCTTTGGTTGCCGAAAAAAAATGCCTGCAAAAAGTGGGCCACTTCTTTTTCTGGTATCTGCTTTTCGATCACCAAATCGAGTTTTTTTTGCAGTCGTTTTTTTGCGCTTGCAAAGGGTAGCGTCTCTATTTTCTGAAGGGGTTTTTTCGGATACAATATAAGGGTAAAAGGGCGTTTTTGTTTGATGATCCCAGAAAATTGGTAGCGGGCAATTTCTTTCGGCTCGTAGGGTAGATATAGATTAGCTTTCCAAGACCTGCCTCCAATTTGAACCGTTCCTTTTCCTTTGTAACTTGTTCGAAAATGGGAGTTTTGTTTGATCCAGCTATGCGCTGTAAAAACCCCTTCTTGGTAGATAGGCTTCTTTACACAAGGATCTGTGGGGGCGTAGCTATACGCAGCAAGTAGTAAAGGAATTGATAGAAAAGTCCTTTTAGGCGCAGTGTAAAAAAGAAGGAATAAAGGCAGAAGATACGCGTAAGAAAAGTGGATTTTTAGCCCACATCCCATCAGAAAAATAGCGGCATAGATCACCAGGGGGTTTTCCTGGAAAAATTGGACTATTCTTCTTTTGGCTTTTTCTCTGGCATGAGCTCGTCGTCGAGAGATTTGAAGATCAGCCGCGCACCTCTTTGCGATGCGTAATAAGCGAAGATCCATTGAGCAAGTACGCTAAGGCGGTTTCGAAATCCAATCAAGTATACGATATGAATAAATGACCATGCAAGCCAAGCTATAAGCCCTTTAAAAGGAATACCTTTGAATTGCCCAATCGCTTTGGATTTTCCGATGGTTGCCATACTTCCCTTATCAAAGTATTTAAAAGGCCTTCTTTTATCCTTCTTTTTCTTTTTTTTGATCAGGCGAGCTACGTACTTTCCCTGCTGAATTGCTACAGGCGCTAAAGCGGGAAGCATCTCTCCTTTTTTATTGCATAAGGCGGAGGCGTCTCCTAAGACAAAAATATTGGGATCATTAGGTATGCTTAAGTCAGGATTAATTAAAGCTCTTCCCATTTTATCCAACGGGGTATCTAAGGTTTTTAATAGGGGCGATGCTTCATTGCCTGCAGCCCAAACGATGTTTTTAGTTTCTATAAACTGCCCGTCAAAGTGGACGCCCTCATTTGATACGTTGCTGACGCGTTTTCCTGTAATAACAATCACTCCAAAGCGCTCTAGGTATTTCTGAGCGGTTTTTGCTAAATATTTTGGGTAGGCAGATAAAATCTGCGTTCCTCCTTCAATGAGGTAGATTTTGGTGTTTTTGATATTGATTCTTCGGAAGTTTTTCAGCATCGTTTCGTAGGCAATTTCTGCAATGGCGCCTGCCATTTCCACTCCAGTAGGTCCTCCTCCTACAATCACGAAGTTGAGGTATTTTCTTGCTTCAGAAATGCTGTCGCATCTTTCTGCCTTCTCAAAAGACATGAGGATATTTTCCCGAATCGTTAACGCGTCATCTAGGGTTTTTAATCCCGGTGCAAGCTGGCTCCATTCGGGTTTATTGAAGTAGGAGTGTTTTGCTCCTACAGCGATGATAAGATAATCAAAAGCTAGATCATCTCCATTTTTCAAATGGATCATCCGCTGTTTTTTATCGATACGAATGACATCTCCCATCACAACCGTGATGTTGCGATAGCGCGCTAATACCTCTCTAATAGGAGCGGCAATATCGTTTGGAGAAAGCCCTGCAGTAGCTACTTGATAAAGAAGAGGCTGAAATAAATGGTGGTTGGCTTTATCTACAACCCACACATCAAAGTTGCTATCTCCTAACTGTTTTGCTGCAGTGAGTCCAGCGAACCCCCCTCCAATAATCACCACTCTTTTATATGCCATAACAATGTCTCCTATCCCTATTTATAATGAATTAAAAAAGACAAGTAAAGGTTTTATTTAAAATATTTTTATTAAATTTAAATAAAAAAGACGCTAAAATAATGTAATATAACTAATGGATAATATGTCAGGTGTAATTAAACCCACATTTTGCTCGATAGGAAAGACTCCTTTTAGCTCGCAAAACCAGCATTCTGAAGCGGAAATCAAGACCTTTACATCCTATGTATCTGCTGTTGAGCGCTATCAGACTCTAGAAGCGGTCCCTCTTTTAGGCGCGATGTCAACGATCATCGATTTTTGTATGAAGTATTTTTTTCTGCAGGGTGTAAACTACGACTCGCCTTGGAGAAGTAGCCCTTATTACGGCTACCTGTAGGAAAAAAGGCGCCCTGCAATTTGTCTAGCGCCAGATCTTGCGCTTCTCATGAACTTTGTCCAAAGGTCAATTTACGCAAGCCTTTCCGAAGATATAAGTGCAAGATTTGCTATTACTTGCGCTCAAATCAACCCTTCTTCTGTGTGTTTTTTCTCCGAAAAACAGCAAGAAGCGATTAGGAAGGTATGGGAAATAAAGATCCAGCCGTTTATCTCAGTGTCGTATCTTTACATGCTTAATCGTATTTAAAAACGATTTTTGCTTTGAAATGTAAAAATATATTAATATTTAATGTAAAATAATATATAATAATATTAAATTAGACAAAAATAGAGGTATATAATGATTCCAGTTCCACGTATTCCAGTTCCACGTATTCCAGTTCCACTTTCAAGTTCTCATCCGAAAGAAGCAGCACCTATTCAGCTGCTACATGATTTGGAGGCGACTCCTATAGCAGGAACTCTTCTTACAGTAGTAGATATCGTAGCTGCTATAGCGAAAAATATTTTTGCGGGATTTGTGAAGGTAACTGGTTGTGGCCGTGGCGCCTTGAAGCGTATCAATTCCAGTTCGTATGGCTGCTATTTAACACAAAAGTCTTACTCTCGGTACCTCTTGGGTTTGATTCCTTTTGCGATTCTGGCTTTAAACTGGTATAGCACCGACAAAACCTCATTCGAAGTTTATATGAGTGGTTCAGTTACAAAGTATGAATATTCTTCCAGGGTAGAGCATGTACTTAAGAAGAAGGTAGAAGGGGAATAAAAATGCCATCTCATTTGCCAGCAGTAGATAAAAATACGATTCAGCAATTTGCGAGAAATTTCCGTGCATACCAAAAAAGAGAAACCATTCCCATCATTGCAGAAATTAGCAATCTATTTGACGGAGCTTTGTTGTTGTACTCTTGTTTTTCTTCTGCAGAGGGAAGTGCGGTGCAAAATGTGAGAAGAAGCTACGTACAGCAAAAAGGTGTCCTGCGCTTTGCTCTTTTACTCATCCCCATTGTAGGCTCTTTATTGGTCAGTGTGTGGAACTTTTTCAATCCAGAGTATATAGAAACTGGATGTTACAAGGCGCTTATGCGTGAAGATCTTTTGTCATTATACCATCTTGAGGATAGCCACGTAGAACCTGAAATGCTCAGACCGGTAGTGTATGGTATCCTCAGTTCAGAAGTAGAAAAAATATTGAATGAAACTCGCACTAACTTCCGAAACTCATCGGATGTGTTTCTGAGAAAAAAAACGCTCATATTGGTAAACAGTAAGATCGGCACGCAGGTTACAGCGCTCAGAACTATAGTGAATGAAGAGCTTATGGCTGTAGCAAATGACAGTCTCAGAAAAATGTCTGGGCTTTCTGCAAGCGCTCTTTAATTTACCTGCTGCCAGGTCTTGCGTTGTATGTAAAATGCCTTTGCCGCCTTCCTTTTCTCCAATACGCAGTAAAAAATCGACTGCTGAAGCGTCTCGTGCTTGTTTATGTTGTTCTTGCGTATCTTCTTTTCCGTGTTTAGAGCTAATATTACATATCCCTATGGAAATAAGAGGTTTAGGTAGTGTATTTCGCCTGCAGCCCTTTTTCTGTTTTTAGCCGTATTCTATATAAAAAGCTATTATTATTAAAAACTAACACCTGCATATTAAATAGCAAAACATTTATTGAAATTTAAATTAAAATATTATATAATAGTACTAATTAATTAAAAGAAAAGGGGTTGTAATGACTGCTGTTACTGAGATGGAAATCCTGCCAGCATCCATAGCGGAAAATTTAAATGATATTCAACTGCTACATGATTTGGAGGAGACTCTTATAGTAGGAACTCTTCTTACAGTGGTAGATATCGTAGCTGCTCTAGTGAAAAATATCTTTGCTGGATTTGTGAAGGTAACTGGTTGTGGCCGTGACACTTTGAAGAAGATCAAATCCAGTGTATATGGAAGCTATTTAGAGGAAAAGAGCTACGCCCGGTATCTTTTGGGTGTGATCCCTTTAGCAATTCCAATGCTAAACATTGCATATACTGATTATAACACCAACGAATGCACCTTTCGTTTTGAATGCCGCAGAGCAGAGCAGGGTATTCGTATTGAAGAAGAATATCATCAATATTCTAAAAGAGCGGTATCAACATTAGAAAACATGTCTACACAAGAATAAAATTTTGGAGGAAAAATGCCCTCTCATTTGCCAGCAGTAGATAACAATACGGTTGAGCCATTTGCAATAAATTTCCGTGCATACCAAAAAAGAGAAACATTTCCCATCGTTGCAGAAATGGCAATCTAGTCGATGGAGCTTTATTGTTGTGGTCTTATTTTTCCCCCTCAGGAGAAAATGTATCGGGCAATGTGAGAGGAAGGTGCGCACGGCAAAAAGGAGTTCTGCGCTTTTCTCTT
Organism: uncultured Chlamydiae bacterium; assembly: GCA_937899275.1. Lineage (GTDB taxonomy): Bacteria > Chlamydiota > Chlamydiia > Chlamydiales > SM23-39 > CALBPE01. Next base: position 1,076 of record CALBPE010000113.1, on the reverse strand, counting down.
TTACTCACCCCCATTGTAGGCTCTTTATTGGTCAGTGTGTTGAACTTTTTCAATCCAGAGTATATAGAAACTGGATATAAGAAGTTTTTGCCTGAAGAGTCTGAGGGTAGAGGTGTAGAAAATACAAAGCCCAATCAGGCAGCAAATGCAAAAACTCCTGCACCCAGCCCGACAAAGGAACCTAGCCTAACTGAAGTAGTTGTTGAAACACTGAAGAATGGTTTCACGCGAGATCATTTAGAAGAAGAAGACATTTAAACGCAGATCGATAGAAAGGGCGTTTTCACTACATCCGCTTTGGAGTCATAAGACCTCTTTTTGAGCAAAAGAGGTCTTAGAACGCAGTCTTTTTTTTCTTAGCAAGGCCTGATCGATAGACCTAAGAGGCCTATAGGGCTTCGGAAATAGCTCTCATCTAGTACCGCTTTTTTTCGGCCAAGCTTTCCTCTTCCATGAGTCTTCTCCATGTAAATAGTTGGCTAGGACTTCTATCATATTTTCGCGCTATAAGGGAAACGCTCATCTCAGGCTGGTACGTTTGTTCAACGATGGCTTTTTTTGTCTTCAACGCTCCATCATTTATATCTTGCTGTTGAGGTGATTACCTCAATATGGTTGGATTTAGTCATACACCTCGTCTTTCTCTTATGTCTTAGATTCAGACAGGATGGTTTACTTTAAATGGGGGGCACTCCAACAGGCCGAAATAGTAGAAATTTAGCTCGGTATAAAGCGCTCTGCAATGTATCTAGCGCCAGATTTTGCGCTGCTCGTGAACTGTGTCCAAAAGTCAAGTTACGCAAGCCACTCCGAAGATATAAGTGCCAGATCTTCTATTACTTGCGCTCGAATCAACCCTTCTTCTGTTCATTTTTTTCAAAAAGTAAAAAACACACTAACTTTAAAATTAGACACTTACATTATAATTAATATAAATTTTATTTAAATTTAATATAAAATAATGTATAATATTATTAAGTAAAGCAAAAATAAAAGTTTGCTATTAATAGATAGGCAGCATAGAGGGTAAAATGCTTTTAGATATAGATTTAAATATAAACAAAGAGACCGCTGCG
>CALBPE010000112.1 GCA_937899275.1 uncultured Chlamydiae bacterium | reverse complement strand
AATTCATTCAAAAATTGTTCCTAGGTATGAATATGCGGTTTGTAAAGTACGCGTTCACAACCTAAGTCCTTAGTTCTAATCCCAACTTCTAATGGTAAAAAATGTAGATTACATCGTCCAAGACAAAAAAATTGTCATTATCGATGAAAACACAGGAAGGCCGCAGCCAGGAAGGCGTTTTTCCGATGGACTACACCAATCCATCGAAGCTAAAGAAGGTGTAAAAATTCAAGGTGAAACCCAGACCTATGCGACCATCACCTTACAAAATTATTTCAGAATGTATGACCAGCTTTGCGGAATGACAGGAACCGCCATGACAGAAGCTGTAGAATTTAAAACGATCTATCAATTAGATGTGATGGAGATTCCTACATACAAGCCTTGCATACGCAAAGATTTTGATGATGAAATCTACATGACAGAAAGAGAAAAACACGCAGCTATTCTAGCGGAGATCAAAAGCGTTCATGAAAAAGGACAGCCCATTTTGATCGGAACAGAATCTGTAGACATATCGGAAAAATTTTCTCATATCCTCAAGAAAAACCGCCTTCCTCACACCGTATTAAATGCAAAAAACCACGCAAAAGAAGCGGAGATCATCGCAGAAGCAGGGGTAGAAGGTGCGATAACTCTTGCTACCAACATGGCCGGAAGAGGAACGGATATCAAACCAACCAAAGCTGCACTTGAAGCGGGAGGGCTTTATGTTCTTGGAACAGGAAGACACCAATCTCGAAGAATTGACCGGCAGCTAAGAGGTAGATCGGGAAGATTAGGAGATCCAGGAGCATCAAAATTTTTCGTCTCTTTTGAAGATTCTCTTATGCGCCTTTTTTCCCCTCCTAGAATAACCGCTCTACTGCAAAGACATAGACCTCCTGAAGGGGAAGCTATGTCGGCAAAAATACTGAATAAATCCATTGAAACTGCACAAAAAAGGGTGGAGCAAAGAAACTACTCAGCTCGCGAACACACCTTAAAATATGACGACGTCATGAATAAACAAAGGCAAGAAATCTACGAGTTTCGTCAAGATATGATCGAAACAAGCGACGTCATTGCTTTGACAAAAGAAATTCTCTCCGACACTGTCGATGCGCTCATCCAAGAATCTTCTAACCAATATGACCTACTTCTCACCGCTTTATTAACCCATTTCCCCATCTCTTTCACCAAAGAATCTTTAGAAAAACTCCCTCAAGAAGAGTTAAGTGGATATATTCAGGAAAAGGTGATAGAAGAGTTCACAAAAAAATGCACATTTCAAGAAGAGCAAATCGCTGCCTTCCCCCATCCAGAAAAAAAACCTCGAGAGATTTTAGAAGGAGTGATTCGCAGCCTAATCCTTCGAAGAACCGATGCTCTATGGCAAGAACACCTCCTTTCGATCGATCATTTACGAACAGATGTACATATCCGCCTTGTAGGACAAAAAGATCCTTTGATCGAGTTTAAAGAAGAAGCCTTTCAATACTTCCGCGCGTTGTACCATGAAATGCATGTAGAGATTTCACGCGATTTATTCCGCTTTCAAATGGTACGGCCTAATGAAGAAACAATGCAAAAATGGATGGGTCAGAAAAGACCACAGCCTATAGTAGACTAAACCTACATCCTGTCTACTGTTGGAATACCTAAAATGTACAGCCCTTTTTGCAGCACTTTTCTGCATGCTTCCACTAAAAGAAGCCTTTGCTGTTCTTCTTTTGCACCCTCTACCCTGCAATCTCGAAAAAACGCATTGAACTTTTCAGCAAGATGGTAGAGATAATCGCATAAATAATGCATATGCAGCTCCTTTTCTGCAAAGGCAAGAGCTTCAGAAAACCTAAGGAGATGCAGCCCTAAAGAAATCTCTGTCTGATGGGTTAATGTAACCGAAAGTGGCGGCGTTTTTTTCGCCTGCACTTTTCTTTGAATCCCCAACATACGCACGTATGAATACAAAAGAAATACAGCTGTATTGCCTTCAAATCGGAGCATTCTAGCGTAGCTAAATGTATAGTCTTTTTGCCTGTGCGATGCAAGGTCTGCATATTTTACCGCAGAAATCCCTAAGCTTTTAGCTAAAGATTCCCGCTGCGATTGGGATAGATCAGGGCTTTTTTCATCGACTAATTTTTGCGCAAAAACCACCGCATTTTTAAGAAGATCAACAAGCTTTTTTGTTTCACCTGAGCGGGTTTTAAATTTTTTGCCATCTTCCCCTAAAACCAGTCCAAAACCCACATGATCTACCTGCACCTTAGAAGGATCGTAGTAACCCACTTGTTTGCCCGCAGCAAATAGCAGCTGAAAATGCAGGCTTTGACCCAGATCCGTTACAATAATGATTCTATCTGCTTTTTCTACCAAAACGCGGTGTTTTAAGGCGGCAAGATCGGTGGTATCGTAATTGAACCCTCCATCAGATTTTTGCACCATAAAAGGCATACGATTACCTTCTCTGTTGGTAAATCCGTCTAAGAAAATACATTTTGCCCCATCAGAAATCTCGATCATCCCCTGCTCTTCCAGCTCTTTTACCATAGGAGCTAGCTGTGGATTGTAAAACGACTCTCCCCTCTCTTCAATATGCACATCGAGTAGTTGATAAATCTCTTCAAATGCAGTACGAGAAATCGCACAAATAGCTTTCCATAAATTTAAAGAGCGCGCATCTCCTTGTTGCAAAGAAACAACAGCTTGCTGTGAAGATGTACGAAAAGAAGGATCCGCATCGAACTGCTTTTTTGCTTCTTTATACCAGTGCATGAGGGTTTCTAAATTGGGACTTTTTTCCGTATCAAAAGCGGCGTATTTATCGATATAAGCAATCAGCATACCGAACTGAGTTCCCCAGTCACCCACATGGTTTAACCGAAGAATATCGTGGCCTAAAAACGCAAGAAGGCGTGCAATACTCTCCCCAATAATTGTAGAGCGAAGGTGCCCTACATGAAGCTCTTTTGCAATATTTGGAGAGGAAAATTCCACAATAATCCGTTGGGGAGACTTTGGCCTAGCTGCACATAATAAAGGATCTTCAAGCAGTGCATGCACCCTTTTAGAAAGAGCCTCTTTTGCAAAAGTTGCGTTCATAAACCCTGGTTTAGTCACCGAAACATGCGCGATTTCTTCCCCTTTATCTAAGAGTTTTTCCAGCATCTCTGCGATCTCCATAGGCGGTTTTTGCAGAATTTTTGCCAGCTTAAGGGCAAGATTAGATTGATAATGGCCAAACTGCTCTTTTGCGCAGGGCATGACTTCAATTTCTACTTTTTTTGCCTCGTTTTGCGGTAGGCGCTGCAGCGCTTTTTCCAGCTGCATGCGGAATATTTCGGGTAAAGAAGGTGTCGGTATAGATAGGTTCATAAGATGGTCCTTTTATGAAAATCGATGCGCTCTTGTCGCCTACCAATATTATACTGCAGGCGGTATTCCGCTAAAGACTTCGCTGCGCTTAACATAGAAATCCGCTTTTTTCGAGAGCTATCGAAAATAGAAACTAAAGAAGGGCTTAAATGTGAGGTTCTTTCCCGCGCTTTAACAGGGCAATAGCCAGAGGAATCAAGCTCGGTGACCACATTAAACAGGCCGCCTGCGTTGATGACGTAATCAGGCGCGTAGATAATACCTCTTTCTTCTAACATCTCCGCATCTTGGCTATCGGTAAGGGGATTATTCGCCGCTCCTGCAATCAGCTTTGCGTCAAGGAAAGGGATATTTTTTGATGAAAGAACCGCTCCAAGAGCAGCAGGACAAAAAATATCGCACTTTGTTGTTGCAATACTTTTTTCAGAAACAATGGACGCGCCAAAATGTAAAGAAGCAAGCTCCATCTTACCTGGATCGATATCGTTTACAAGTAGATCCGCACCTTCCCAAAAAAGCCTTTCCGCTATTAGCCACCCCACACTGCCAAGGCCTTGGATAGCTATAGATGCCCCCTGCAAAGAAGTAGAGCCTGTGATCTTTTTCCATAAAGAGCGCATCCCTATATAAACGCCCCAAGCGGTAAAATGAGAGGGATTACCACTAGAGTGGGGCTTATCTAAGCCGACAACATAAGGCGTTTTTTCCTCTACAATATGCAGATCTTTTTCGGTCATCCCTACATCTTTAGCTGCGATATAACGACCTTCTAATACGTTAACAAATTCTGCAAAAGCGTGTAAAAGCGCAGGCGTTTTGTCCTCTGGTTTTCCGATAATTACGCTTTTTCCTCCGCCAATACCCACACCTGCTGTTGCCGACTTATACGTCATCGCTTTTGAAAGGCGAAGCGCGTCGTGCAAAGCCTCTTGCCGGTGTTTATAAGAAAAATAACGAATACCTCCGAGAGAAGGGCCTAAATCGAGGCTATGGATCGCAATGATCGCATCCAACTTAGAGGGGGCATGAGTACAGGACAGTACGAGCTCATATCCTGGAATATCTAGAATATCTACAGAAAATTCTTGAGGAAGAGATGAGATATTGTTGCGTATTTGATCTGAGGTAAGTTGAAACATGGTGCACCCTCACTTTGAAGATATGGTTATAAGCCAGAAACAGCTTAGGAAATTACGGGCTCATCTTATCAGGTTCACTAGATGAGCGCAAATATTTCTACGGGGTTTACCCAACTTTACATTCCTTGATTCTTATTCAGAATCTGAGTAAATTAGTAAGATATCCATAATGAAAGATATAGCTATCAAACGATTGATTGAGGAGAATTGATGAACAAAGAAAAGATTTCTAGTGAACTAAAAGCAAGTCTTTTAGAGCATCTTAAACGCACCAAATCTGCCGACTTGATTCATGTTTATTTGTTCTTTGTACAGAAAAAATTTAAACTCAAGCCTATTCTTTTTCCTAAGGAAAAAACCATTTATGAAAGCTTAGATGCGCTCATTCAAAAACTCGAAGCGGAAAATAAACTCTGGCACGAAACAGAAATCTCCATCCAATTCGGCAAAGAAAGCGTTAATAAAGATACAAAGAAAATTTACATTTGCCCTTTTACAGGTAAAGTTTTTGGCGACAACACCCATCCCAACCCCCAAGACGCCATTTACGATTGGATTTCGAAATGTCCAGAAAATCGAGATAGGACAGCTGGGCTTCCCTCAAAAAGATTTTTTGTATCTGAAGATCCAGAAGTGATCCAAAGCTACATTAAAGAAAGGAAGGCCCCGATTAAAAAAGTCGTCTACTCATCTGTCATCACAGGTAAGCTCTTCAATAGCAAAAAAGCGGTGATCGACGACTTCAAACACAATCATGTAAAAGCGCTTTCTCTTTTTGAAGTACAAAACCAAAATCGCTATTCGATTGAAGAGACTCTGTTAGAATTCATCCAAAGGCATTTGACAGAAGAAAAAATCACCGAGTTTGTGGAAGACCTATCAGAGTTTCGGGAATTTTCTTCCTACATTAAGCGCTGGACAGGGTGAGGGATATGCCTTCAACGACCGTGTCACTATCTGATATGCCGGCTTTTGCAAGGTCTATCGCTCAAGAATTTCTCTCTCCTAAAAATAGCGATTCCACAGGTATTTCTACAAAAAAAAATAGCTCCCCCCATTGGATTGCAGGGTTTCAGGGAGATCTCGGAGCGGGTAAAACCACTTTTATACGCTCCTTATTGAGCGCATCTGGATTTGAGCCGAGCTCGATTACTAGCCCCACTTATGCGTATATGCATGTATATGAGGGCCCTTTTCTTGTGTACCATTTTGACTGCTACCGCATTCCAAATCAAGAAGCCTTTGCTGAACTTGGCCTCATGGATTACATAGAGCAAAATGCGGTCTGCCTAATTGAATGGCCAGGGCGCATTCGCAGCCTTCTGCCCGACTCTTTGACCCTATTTCAACTAGAAATTGTCGATGACACTACAAGGAAGATTACTTGGCTTTCATAAAGTTTCTTTCCTCTGCAACTCATATTGCCGACTTTTTAAAAAAGCATCCCGACCAAAAAAATGAGCCGCAAACCGTTCTTGTGGGAAGATCCAATGTGGGAAAATCGAGTTTAATAAACCACTTCTTCCCCATAAAAAATATCGCAAAAACCTCTGGAACACCTGGGAAAACAAGCCTATTACAATGTTTTTCCACAAAACTGGGCCTATGGATCGACCTACCTGGTTACGGCTTTGCGAAAACCTCGAAAAAAGAGCGTTTTTCTTGGAAGAAAAGCGCAGAAAGCGTTCTGGAAAATAACCCTAGGCTCCACTGTATTCTTTTTCTACTCGATAGCAGGCACCCACCCAGTCCTTTAGATCTTTTGTTTCATGACTGGCTAAAAAAAACAGATTCGCCCTACATTATCCTTCTTACAAAAGCAGACAAACTCTCCTTACCCCAGCAAAACGCGCAAAAACAGAAGATCGCTCAAATATTAAAAGAAGATCCCGCTTCAATGATTCTGTATTCAATTCGCGACATAGCGGGGAAAACACAGCTCTTATATAGGTTAAAAAATGGGACTTTTACATAAAGACACTTTCGTGTGTATGGATTTAGAAACCACCGGACTCGATCCCAAAAATGATGCCATCATCGAAGTGGCAATCGCAGTATTTACATTTGATGGGATCATCGACACCTTCGAGTCGCTCATCGATCCAGGTAGGGCTATTCCAGAAGAATCTACGAAGATTCATAATATCGATCAAAGCATGGTAAAAGGCATGCCTAAAATCAAGGAGGTCTTGCCACAGGCCTTAGAGCTTTTGAAAGGACATGTCATTGTAGGTCACGGGATTCCTTTCGATATAGAAGCGGTACTTAGCGCCTGTGAAAAAAATGGCATAGTCCCCCCTTTTTCCCGACCAGAATACATCGATACGCTCCGCCTTGCGCGGCTTTACGGCGAAAGCCCCATCAATTCCCTTGAAAAACTACGCGAGCACTTCCAAATTCAATTTGAAGGCGCGCATAGAGCAATGAACGATGTTGTCGTCAATATCGAGGTATTCAAAAAGCTAGCAAAACCGTATAAAACGACCGAACAGATACAAAAAATTCTGCAAAAACCCATCAAACTCGCGAGGATGCCTTTAGGCAAGCATAAAGGTAGGCCTTTTGCTGAGATCCCACTTGAGTACTTAAAATGGGCGGTAAAAAAAGATTTTGATGAAGACCTTTTATTTTCGATACGAACAGAGCTGAAAGCCAGAAGAAAAAACCTATCTTTTTATCAAGCGTCCAACCCGTTTAGTTCGCTGTAACACAAGAGTGCAAGTGAAGAGTACTTGACTTTATGCAATTAGGCGATTTACAGTTTTTTATTGTATGATGAATAAATTCTCGATCCAAGACTTACAACTCAAAGACCAGCAAGTGCTCATGCGCGTTGACTTTAACGTGCCTTTAACAAGAGAAGGAGCCATTGCTGATGATTCAAGAATCAAAGCAGCGCTTACCTCGATTCAATACGTGGTCAATCAAGGCGGCTCGCTTGTGCTCATGAGTCACCTTGGAAGACCTAAGGGCAAAAAAGAGGCCCGCCTTTCGTTACAACCGATTGCCAAACGGTTAGAAGAGCTTTTAGAGATGCCCGTCTTATTTGCAGAAGACTGCATTGGACCTAAAGTAGAAGCGATGGCAGAAAATCTGCAGCCAAAAGAGATTTTACTCCTAGAAAACCTCCGTTTTTACGAAGCAGAAAAATGCCCAGAAAAAGATCCCTCATTTGCAGAAAAACTCGCGAAATTAGGCGATGTCTATATCAACGAAGCTTTTGGCACATCACATAGAAAACACACATCGACTTACGAAGTGGCTAAGCAATTTAACGGAAAATCGGCTACTGGGTTTTTAGTCGAAAAAGAAATCGCCTTTTTAGGCAACGTATTCGAACGTCCTAAACGCCCTTTTTTTGCAATTATTGGAGGGGCCAAAATCTCTTCGAAACTAGGACTCATCCGTAATTTAATTGAAAAAGTCGATGGACTTTTTATTGGTGGAGGGATGTCGTATACCCTACTCAAAGCAAATGGTCAAAAAGTAGGCGACTCCATTGTAGAAGACTCTGAAATAGAAAATGCAAAAGAAATCAGTAAAATCTCTTCTTCTAAAGCGGTAAAGCTCTGGCTTCCATCAGATATTGTGATTGCAGAATCACTATCAAATGAAGCGGAAACCCAGATCATTAATGGAAAAGATGCGATACCCGACGGATGGCAAGGTGTAAGCGTTGGCCCTAAAACCTGCGCTGATTGGAAAGAGGCGCTGCAAAACGCGCAAACAATTTTTTGGAATGGACCTTTAGGCGCTTTTGAATACCCACAATTTGCCGATAGCACCTATGAAATGGCCCAGTTTTTAGCCCAATCCATTGCCACAACAATTGTAGGGGGAGGCGATTCTGTAAGCGCGATCCAACAACTAGGCCTACTACCCCAATTTACCCATGTATCTACTGGAGGAGGAGCTTCTTTAGAATTCATCGAGTTTGGCCATTTGCCCTGCGTAGATATTCTAACTGATCGGTAAATTGGTCCTTTACCTAAAACCAGCAATCTCCCATAATTTAAGCAAAGAATGAGAAATTAGGGATTTCATCCCATAAACCTATTATAAACCCTTAGTGCGTAACTACCTATCTTTATGCTGACAAATGATAGTCCCCCCACCACTTTGAGTCTCGACTCTTTTTCTAATCTGTTTATCTATATACAACATTTTTTGACTTCATCCCCAAAGATCTGCCATGCAAGTTAAAGAAGAAGAGGCATTCGGCAAATTTCGTTCATTTCTATGGCCTATACATGGAAAAGAATTGAAAAAATTTGTTCCTATGTTCCTCATCTTTTTCTTAATTTCATTTGTCTACAATCTACTTCGAGCGTCAAAAGACACGATGCTTGTCACTGCAAAAGCCTCTGGAGCTGAAGCGATCCCGTTCATTAAGGTATGGTTCATGCTACCTATGGCTGTAGTTATGACGTACGTCTTTACTAAAATATCCAACCGGTTTTCTAGAGAAAAATCTTTTTATGCAATGCTTAGCATCTTTTTAGGGTTTTTCTTTATTTTTACCTTTTTTCTTTATCCCAACCGAGAAGCTCTTCATCCCCACGCTTTTGCCGACCAGGTACAAAGTTATTTACCGTTAGGACTAAAGGGTTTTGTAGCGCTTTTTCGCAATTGGGTGTTTTCAGCATTTTATGTGATGAGCGAGTTATGGAGCGCCATCATTTTATCCATGCTTTTTTGGGGCTTTGCAAACCAGGTAACCAACCTGAAAGAAGCGAAGCGCTTTTACGGGTTATTTAGCTTAGGAGCAAATATTTCAGGTATTTTTGCAGGACAGGCAATTACATTACTCTCTAGTAATACATTTATACCTTCTTTACCCTACGGATCTACTGCCTGGGAGCAGTCGGTCTTTATGCTCAACACCACAATTTTACTCTGCGGCATCATTATTCTTTATCTATTTCGTAGAATGCATAAAAACGTGCTGTTTGAACCTGCAGCAGCTCCTAAAAAAGCTGCAAAAATCAAACTATCTTTAGCTGAAAATTTTCGTTATCTTTCCAATTCAAAATACCTCATCTGCATCGCGATGATTGTACTGACCTACAACTTGTCGATCAATTTAGTAGAGGTTGTATGGAAAAACCAGCTAAAAGAGCTCTATCCCGATCCTAGCGACTTCAACTACTTCATGGGAAGCGTAATGACGTATACGGGCATGCTGGCTACATTTACCTCATTATTCATTACAGGGTCTTTACTCAGGCTATTTAGCTGGACTACCTGCGCTTTAATCCCCCCTATTGTCATGTTAGGCACTGGCGCTTGTTTTTTCTTTGTTGTTTTATCACAAGGTATGGGACTCAACTACTTTACTTTAGCGCTAGGAACATCTCCCCTTTTCCTAAGCGTGATCTTAGGAACAATCCAAAACTGCCTTGCAAGAGCATCTAAATACACTCTTTTTGATGCAACAAAAGAGCTTTCTTTTGTTCCACTAAGTAAAGAATGCAAATTGAAAGGAAAATCTGCAATCGATGGCGTAGGCTCCCGCCTAGGAAAATCAGGAGGCTCCCTTCTACACCAAGCTCTTTTTCTGATTTTCGGCACCGCCTCTGCCGCAACACCTGTTGTTGCTTTGATGTTTTTTGGCACGGCCGCTCTTTGGATTGGATCTGTCTTTTCTTTAGGAAAAAAATTCTCCTCTGTCACTGAAGAAAAACCCCCTTTACCCGTTTCTCCAGAAGCATCTCGGGCAAACGCGTAATCTATGTGGGATAAAAAGCGCTACAATTACTAGCACGGAAATCTACTATGGAATCCTGGATTGAATTTTTTTATCAAAACGCGCAAATCGCCCATTACATCATCTTTTTTTGCTTAATTGCTGCAGGCTTTAACGTTCCCATATCAGAAGATCTAATGATCATTATCGCGGCTTCTTTGGCAGCAAGCGCAGTGCCTGAACACACCTACATTCTATTTTTTGCCACCTTTTTAGGATGCTATTTATCTGACTGGATATCCTACTGGATTGGCAGAAAGTTTGGTCGAAAACTATGGGCTATACCCTGGTTTGCTAAAACAATCCCAGAAAAACGCCTAATCCAGACGCAAAATTTTTACCAAAAATATGGTTTTTTCACGCTATTGGTGGGAAGATTCATCCCCTTTGGCGTAAGAAACTGCTTATTTATCAGCGCGGGCATGGGGAAAATGCCCTTTCACCGGTTTTTGATCAGCGATGGGATCGCCTGCGCGCTATCAAATACCACGTTATTTTGCCTTACCTATCTCTTCAATAAAAATATTCATCTTTTGCTGACCTACCTAAAAAGGTTCAATATAGCGCTTTTTCTACTGTTTATTGTGACGATAATTGGGTTGATTTGGTATAAAAGAAGAAAACAAATCGATCTTAGTCAAAAAATCCCTTAGGATCTCTGTTTTAATTTTTTACCATGCCTATAGTATCCAACGCCTTATCCCTTATCCGAGCGCCTCTTGCTTTTGTTTTTTTACAGCAAGATCCCTTTCTTCGTATGGTTGCCGTATTTCTTGCTATGCTAACCGATAGTATTGATGGATACATCGCTAGAAAAACCCACTCTACTTCACTTTTTGGCGCAATTATCGATCCTTTAATGGATAAATTTTTTGTCTACTTTGCTCTTCTTGTGTTTTTACAGGAAAATGCACTACCCCTTTGGGCTTGCCTTGCTATGGTATCGCGAGACTTTTTTCTTATCGCGCATGGCGCTTATCTTCACTACAGCAACAAGTGGAAAACCTACAAATTTCAATCTGTACGTTTTGGCAAAATCACCACCGCCTTACAATTTCTTGTTCTTGGAGGGCTCACTTTGGGCTATACTTTTCCTCAAGGGTTGTATATGATTTTTATTGTATTTGGCATTTTTGCCTTTATGGAGCTTTTAGCTATTAGCGTAAAAGCCTCTACATCTACTTGATTTTCTAACTTAAAGGTGCATACATGGAACCCGTCCACGAATCAATTTTTTCTAGCGCTATTCGCAGCTTTTGTAAAGCATTTGCTGGTATGATCGGCGTCTTTTTTTCTTTTCTACCCATCATTTTTTTATTTGCTTCTTTGATTCCTTCAGGGCAAGTGGAAGTGAGTAAAGCAGAAGTCGCTTTTCTACCCGATTTAAATGGCAGCGCTAAAATGCAAGGCCCCACCACACCTGTTGTCCTACAGCTGAGCATCGAAGGAACAATTGGTGATGAAGAAGGCGTCCTTGCAAAAGAAATCGAAAGGCAGCTGATTGAATCAAGAAAAGGGATGTTTTCAGGAGACCGCGTAAAAGCTATTCTTCTCTCTGTAAACACACCTGGAGGCACTGTATTTGACTCGGATCGCATTTACAGGCTTATCAAAGAGTACAAAAAAACGCACAACGTTCCTGTGTATGCTTATGTTGATGGCCTTTGCGCTTCTGGGGGTATGTACATCAGCTGCAGCGCGGATCAAATTTATTCTTCCTCCTCTTCTATCATCGGATCGGTAGGTATCGTATTTGGACCATTTTTCAACTTCTCTCAACTACTAAAAAATTGGAATATCGGCTCAAAAACATTAACAGAAGGTACAGATAAAGATACCTTCAATCCTCTTCGCCCTTGGAAAGAGTCGGAAGGAGAAATGTTTGAAAGCATCATGGCTTACTACTACAATACCTTTGTGGATCTAGTTGTAGAAAACAGGCCAAACATCGATAAAAAAGAACTTGTAGAAGAGTACGGAGCGAAAATATTTGACGCTCCAACAGCGAAAAAACTCGGCTACATCGATCAAGATGCTATGTCTTATAAAGATGCGCTTAAAGCTCTTTTAGAAGCGGCAGAAATTGATGTGAAAAAACCCTACCAGGTAGCAGAAATCAAACAAAAAAAACAGTGGCTATCTGAGTTTTTATCCAATGCTTCTTCCTCTTGCGTTCAAGGGATTTTCTCGAAAAAAAGAGAGGGGATCGGCATTGAATATAAATTGGCTCCCTAAGCGCTGATACCGATAGCTGTTATGGAAACGATCTACATTTTAGATGCGGTAAATTACCTTTTTCGCTCCTACTACGCTATCGGTCCTATGACAAACCCCGATGGGAACTCCACATCGGGGTTATATGGATTTATCCGATCTCTACAAAAAGTTTTAGATACCTTTTCCCCTACTCATATAGTCGCCGTCTTTGATGGGCCAGATAATAGCAAAAAAAGACAGGAGATCTATTCTGAGTACAAAATGCATCGAAAAAAAGCGCCTGAAGACCTCTATCCGCAAATAGACTGGGCGTATGCATTTTGCAAAAAAGCAGGTATACCCGCTCTTTGTGTACCTGAAGTAGAAGCAGACGATGCGATCGCATCTATCGCTCTTTGGGCTAAAAATAAAGGGATACACTCGCGCATTTGCACAAGCGATAAAGACCTATTTCAGATCATTTGTGAGGAGATTCAGGTGATCAATATTCATAAAAATGGCCTTCTTATTGATGAAAAAAAAGTGGAAGAGATCTACGGCGTTCGGCCCGATCAGATGCTAGACCTACTGGCCATTATGGGAGATACTGCAGACAACATTCCAGGTCTAAGCGGCTTTGGCCCTAAAACAGCTGCTCTTTTACTCCAGCAGTTCGGCTCTTTAGATGCCATCTTGCAGCACCCTGAAAAAGTAGCAGGCAAAAAAAAACAAGAAACCCTCATACGAGAAAAAAAAGAAGCGCTATTTTCTAGAGAACTTGCAAGGTTAGATCTAGAAGTAGCCGTACCTAAAAAAGAAGAGTTTTATGCAATCGATACGCCAGACATCCCTGCATTGAAAGCGTTTTACCATCAAATGCACTTCATGACGTTATACAAAGAGCTAGATGGCGCAGAAAAAGAAGAGCCCTTTCATTATACAATTATCCGTACAGAAACAGAGCTTCTCGACTGGCTTAAAAAAGTAGAAGACCAAAAAGTGATCGGCGTTGACACAGAAACCACCAGCCTTTCTGTGCTGGATGCACGACTTGTAGGTATTGGGTTTTCCGCTGAAGAAAAAACCGCTGTGTATATCCCGTTTAACGGCTCTATTTCACAAGAAGTTTTGGAAAAGCACCTACAACCATTTTTTGCAAAAACAGACCGGTTTTTTACCGCTCATAACGCGAAATATGATCACCACGTCCTTTTAAATCATGGACTTTTTATCGAGAACATCGGCTTTGATACGATGATTGCTTCGTACCTTCTTCATCCAGAAAAAAGGCGGCATAACCTAGATGCTCTTTGTTTAGAGGAATTTCATAAGAAAAAAACGCCTTTATCTTCTCTTTTAAAGAAAAAAACAGACAAATTAGAAGATGTGCCTATCGAAGAAGTAGGAAACTATTGCTGTGAAGATGTGGATTATACCATGCGTCTTCAAGACCGGTTTTCTTCTCGTATAGAACAAGAAAAGCTGCAAGACGTTTTTCATACCATCGAGCTGCCGTTAATTAAAATCTTAGCAAAAATGGAGCGAAATGGGATGTTTCTAGACACGCAGCGTCTAGAAACACAAAGAAAAGATCTGCAAGAAAAACTCGAAAAAATCAAAAAAAGCATCTACGAAGAGGCGGGAGAAACCTTCAATTTAAACTCTCCTAAACAGCTAAGCGTGATTTTATTTGAGAAATTAAATCTACCAAAACCACCCCGCGCAAAAACAAGTACAGCTACAGGGGCAAAGATTTTAGAAGCTCTTGCAAAAGATCATCCATTTGTAGAAAAAATTCTACGATTTCGTTCGCTGGATAAATTAGTATCTACCTACGCTCTTGCGCTACCTAAAGCAGTCCATCCAAAAACAGGTAGAATTCATTGTAGTTTCAATCAATCGGTTGTATCTACAGGAAGGCTTTCTTCAAACGATCCCAACTTACAAAACATCCCGATTCGCTCAGAAGAGGGCAGGAAAATCCGAGAAGCCTTTAGGCCAGAAAAACCGGGCTGGGTATTTTTATCTGCCGACTACTCTCAAATTGAACTGCGTCTTTTAGCGCACTTTAGCAAAGACCCTGAGCTGATCCATGCATTTCAACAAGGTGAAGATATCCATAGCTACACCGCCTCTCTTGTCTACAACGTTCCTTTAGACAAAGTAACAAAAGATATGCGCTATGCAGCAAAAGCAGTCAACTTTGGGATCTTATACGGACAAAGCGCCTATGGACTTGCAGAGGAGCTAAAAATCTCTAGAAAAGACGCTAAACAATTTATCGACACGTATTTTGCTCGCTACACATCCATTGCAAGCTACATACAAGAATCGATCGAACTTGCGAAGGAAAAAGGGTTTTCCTCTACCATTACAGGGCGAAAACGCCCCCTTGTTGAGTTACACAACAAAAACCCCATCTTACAAAAAGCAGCAGAGCGCCTTGCTGTCAATACCCCCCTGCAAGGAAGCGCTGCTGACCTGATCAAATGCGCGATGATCGCTATCGATAAGGAAATTAAAAATTTACAAGCAATGATGGTATTGCAAGTGCACGATGAGCTGATTTTTGAGCTTCCTGAAGAAGAGCTAAATGAACTCAAGCCTCTGGTAAAAAGGGCCATGGAAGAAGTATGGAGCCTAAATGTGCCGCTTGTAATAGACATATCGGTTGGCAATAATTGGGGTGAATGTTAAACTTAAAAAAAATTGCAGTTACAGGACCCATCTCATCGGGCAAATCTACTGTAGCCAGTTATTTACAAAAACTTGGCGCTTTTGTCCTAGATTCTGATGCTATTGTCCATCAACTGTTATATTCAAACGGAAGTCTAAGAAAACAAATCGTTACTCTTCTTGGCAAAGATATCTTAAAAGAAGGTGTCATTGACCGGGAAAAAATAGCAGAAAAAGTTTTTAAACAGCCTAGAACGTTAGGAGAACTAGAACGCCTCATTCATCCCCATGTCATCGAGGAAATCTACCGTCAATATGAAACTACCAAGCGCTCATTTTCCCACACACTTTTTGTGGTAGAGGCGCCCCTTGTATTTGAAATTGGCTTAGAAGATTGGTTTGATTGTGTTGTCCTGGTGCTTGCTGAAGAAACAATTAGAAAAAGGCGCTGTACTAAATCTCATTATGATCAACGGATGCAAAGACAACAATCTTTAGAGAAAAAAAAGGCCTTATCAAATTATATCTTGGAAAATAACGGCTCAACACAAGAATTACAAAAAAAAACCCGTCAACTGTATTCTCAGTTGACCCACCTTTGAAACTACTTAGGAGTATACGTTCTAATGAATGACAACCAAAACCCAGTGCCACCCCAGCCCACGATGCAAAAAAATCCGCCTGTACATAAAAAACCCGATGTACAGCCTAAGAAAATCACAAAAATATCAGAACTGCAGCGGATGCAAATTGCGCAATTACAAGAATTTGCTAAATCTATCGGACTAGAATCTACAGGGTCTTTACTCAAGTCGCAAATCGTATTTGAAATCGTCAAATCCATTTCTAATAAACCAAATGAAGTGCTGTATGGGGAAGGGGTATTAGAGGTACTTCCCGATGGTTTTGGTTTTTTGCGCTCACCTAACTACAACTACATGCCTTCTGCAGAAGATATCTATGTATCCCCTGCGCAAATACGTAGATTTGACCTGCGAAAAGGCGATACATTATATGGAACCATCCGCTCACCTAAAGAAAAAGAAAAATACTTTGCAATGCTGAAGGTGGAAAAAATCAACCACCAGACGCCAGAAAAATCAAAAGAACGGGTGCTTTTTTCCAACTTGACTCCGCTATATGCCGACGAGCGTCTGATCATGGAAACAGAGCAAAACAAATTATCTACTAGAGTGCTTGACCTTGCTTCTCCAGTAGGAAAAGGACAAAGGGCGCTGATTGTAGCTCCACCTAAAACAGGGAAAACCTTTCTTTTACAAGATATTGCCAATGCAATTGAAAAAAATAATCCTGAAGTCCACTTAATCGCTCTACTGATTGGAGAAAGACCAGAAGAAGTCACCGACATGACCCGGACCATCAAAGGAGAGGTGATCTCCTCTACGTTTGATGAACCTCCTGAAAGGCATGTCCAAATCGCTGAGATGGTGATTGAAAAATCAAAGCGTTTAGTCGAATCTGGCGGCGATGTGGTGATTCTTCTTGACTCGATCACAAGGCTTGCAAGAGCCTACAACACCGTGCAGCCACATTCAGGAAAAATCCTGACAGGTGGTATGGATGCAAACGCACTACACAAACCAAAACGGTTTTTCGGTGCGGCGCGTAATATCGAACATGGCGGCTCTTTAACCATCATTGCAACAGCGCTTGTCGATACAGGCTCTCGCATGGAAGAGGTTATCTTTGAAGAGTTCAAAGGTACTGGAAATATGGAAATCCGCCTTGATAGAGAGTTATCTTACAGAAAGATTTATCCTTCTATCGATATTATGAAAAGCGGCGCAAGACAAGAACAAAGGCTCTACCACCCTGCAGAGCTGGAAAAGCTGTATCTACTGCGTTCTGCACTTGCTGACTTAACTCCGGTAGATGCTTTGAAGCTTCTTTTAGAGCGTTTGAAAAAAACCAAAAATAACGCAGAATTTTTACTCTCTATGAAAGAATAAAAAACCTTTTCTAAAAATTCTGTTTACACTATGTAAGAAGAGTGCACTGCGGATAATGCTTACAAAAGGAGCAGTTTGTACCCATGCGCTTTTTTTCGCTGCTTTTTTTTCTATCCTTTTCAGTTTTCGGGCCCTACTGGGCCTGGGAGCATGTACCTGAGTTTCGCTCAGCTATATCCCATGTTCTTTCTGTAGGAAAATTTCAAACGTTAGAAGTGCGCTATTCTGCAGAAGCGCTTATGGAAAAACACCGTAAATCGCTTCTTCTAGATCGAGATCACCTGTATCTAGAGCCGAAGCTCACATTTTATCCCTACCTTCTCATGGAGGTAAAATACACAGCAAAAAACAGCTACCAGACAGGTGAAGGCCTTCTTTTATGGAGCCTTGTAGGCGGTGAGATGGTAGTCAATACTGCAAGCTGGGAAGAGACGCACGGCTTTAGCGATTGTATTCAAGCGCGCGCTGGTAAAGAAGAGTTTACCATCATCAATACGCTAATACAAAATGGGGGCAGAATCGATAGAGAAGGGCTTGTCAAAGCATTGAAAAATGTAGAAAATGAACAGCTCAACTTCTTACTTGAAGTCTGCAGAAAAAAAAATCTCGTCGTGCAAAAAGGAAACATTTTCCGCTTGCACATGCAAAATCCTCGTCTTAACGTGAAACCCACAACATTTATCCATCAACCGATTGTGACGAAACTTGCAAAAAATGCCGCTAGAATTCCGACGAAGTTTCGTGCATCACAGATCAAAAAAACGGCAAAATCTGCTTTTGGAGAAGATTTTGCGATCCGTAAGGAAATGCATGTCTACCTACCTGTCTATGAAATCACCGTACAAAATCCCGACGGCTCAGAGATGACCACATTTTGGAACGCACTCAACGGCAAGCAAATCAGCCAGCCTTACCACTTTGAGTAGTCTTTTCGGCAGAAATTTGCGAAAAATCCCCAAAGGCCCTAAACTAACTGTCTTTGGGAAGATGGCTGAGTGGTCGAAGGCACGTCCCTGCTAAGGACGCGTACCCTTACGGGTACCGAGGGTTCGAATCCCTCTCTTTCCGTATGACCGAACGTTTCGATCAAGCTATCTAAACGTTCGGATTTTTTCATTCCCCTTATCTTTTAGGTTAACGCCCCCTTTCTTGCTGGTTTTTCTCTTCTTTGCTACACTTCTTTCATGGTAAAATCATCTTCACTACCCATTCCTCCCCACGCAAAAGAATCAGAAATGATGGTTTTAGGCTGCATGTTAAGTAGCGTAAACAGCCTCAATATCGCTGCCGACACGCTGCAAGAAAAAGATTTCTACTTTGCAGAACACCAAAGCATATTTTTAGTCCTGCAGCATGCCTACCAAGAAGATAAACCAGCCGATATCCATCTCGTCGCAGAAGAGCTGAAAAAACGAAAGTTGCTAAAAAAAATCGGCGGCGTAAGCTACCTCACAAGCCTTGCTCAATATGCAGGAACATCGGCTTATGTAGAAGAATACATCAAAATCATCCAAGAAAAAGCGCTTCTTCGGAAGATGATTGTGGCGTCAGAAAAAATCTCAAACGATGCCATGCAAGAAAAAGAAGCCCCTGCAGCGATTTTAGATGATGCGCAAGCTGCTTTTTATCAGATCTCTCAAGTCACAAGTAGCGCAAAAGCTGTGACGATCAAAGAGATCTTATCGGGAGCAAAAGCAGAGTCAAAACAGCCCTACCTTCAAGAGTTACAAGCAAGGCAAGAAAGGTTTTTAACGCTAGGTGAAGAAGCGGGTAAAGTTACGGGTATTCCGACAAAGTTTAGCGATGTGGATAAGTTGATTCATGGATTTCACCCATCGAATCTCATGATTTTAGCGGCAAGGCCGGCGATGGGAAAAACCGCTTTGGCCATCAACTTAGCAGAAAACATCTGCTTCAAACAAAATATCCCCACCGCGGTATTTTCTTTAGAGATGAGCGCATCGCAGCTTGTTCATAGAATCATCTGCTCTCAGTCAGAAATCGAATCAGAAAAAATCATCACCGGCTCTATCGATGGTAGTGAATACCAAAAAATTTTGTATAGCGTACAAGAAATGCAAAAACACATCATGGTAATAGACGACCAGCCGGGGCTAAAAATCACCGACCTTCGTTCAAGAGCAAGAAGATTAAAAGAAATCTACGATATCGGTTTTATCGTCATCGACTATCTACAGCTTTTATCTGGATCAGGAGCTACCCGTTCTATGGAAAGTCGGCAGCTGGAAATATCAGAAATTTCCAGGTTACTCAAAACTCTAGCAAGAGAATTAAACGTACCGATCCTTTGCCTATCGCAGCTTTCCCGAAAGGTAGAAGAAAGGCAGGGACATAGACCTCTTTTAAGCGACCTTCGAGAATCGGGAAGCTTAGAGCAGGACAGCGATTTGATCTTGTTTCTTTTAAGAAAAGAATACTACGACCCTTACGATAAACCTGGTATGGCGGAGCTGATCATTGCGAAAAACCGCCACGGCGCAATTGGCACAATTCCTTTGGTATTTAGAAAAGAAATCGCTCAGTTTAAAGACTATATTCCGATTGAAATGGAATCGGAAAAAGATAATGAAGCATTTAGCGCTTTTACACCTTAATTTATAAGATTTTTTTAATTTAAATATAAAACTATAATAAAAAAATAGTATAAATTTTTTATTTCCTTTATTTCTAACAAAATTCTGTGTAAAATATCTAAAAAGAATAGAACTATTGATGAGCGCAGTATATAGCACACCAAGATCTTTTCCTAATCGGCTGCCTACACCAAAAGCTACCAGCTTTCGAGGTGCGGGTTCGGTATGGCTAGCTGCCATTACGGCTTTTCGCGTATTTGGTGATCTAGCGGGCATTCAAGAGCACCAAGAAAACCTAAAAAATAGCGTGCCCTACTACGACGCTCCTTCGACTCGCTTTAGCGTAGCGCATACTCTTTTATGTGTAGTAGACCTGACCGATGCCGCCATCCAGACAGCTGTTAGATGTAAAGCTTGGATTTCTTGGATCCCCTCTTGGCTATCCTCTTTAATGCTTCCAGTAGGGGCGGCCCTTTTAGGGTTAACAATTTCTTTAGATATGAATGATATGAACAACTCTGCAACATTTTATCGAGAGATCAATGAAGCCTTTCCTAAAGACAAACCAGATGCGTTACCAACTGAATTTGCCCAGTTTTTAACCCGCACGCTGCACTGCACAGATGCAGAAAAAGATAACTTAAAAAACGAGATCCAAAAAAAAGAGGGGACAACTCTTCCCGATAGCGATCTAAAAGTGGCGATGATTCATCGGAAATTTGCAAGCTTAGTCAGAAATACGAGCGGAACAGTAGCCTCTCAATTTACAATGCTAGATAAAGAACGGGTACAAACGAAGTCTCTTGATCAAACAAGAGTCACAACTGTGCTAGAAAACGTACGCCAGCTACACGTTCGAAAAACAGCGCTCAAAGTGATCAGCATTGCTGCCTCTATTTTAATGATCGTCGCGACAGCTTGCCTCTTATGGCATTCTGCGGCTCTTGGAGCCGCTCTTTTCAATCTTGTTTTAGTCATTAGATTAGCAAGCGCTGTTTACAAATCGGTAGGTTTAGAAGCAGGTCTGATGTTAGAGCCTTTAGAAAACGTCAACTACTCTACAACATAAATGCATCTGAATAATCGACTGCCTCGCAAAGGCGCGCCCATTTTTAAGCTAACTGATTATTCCATACGCTAAATGTACAAAGCTTTTTGTATCCAAATCTCTTATACAGATTAAGACCGTTTGAAGACGCCTGAAGAACGCTTTTTTTTAAGCCCATTTTTTTAGACTCCATCAGAGCCCGGTAAAGCATAGCTGAGCCGTAACCTAAATTTCTTTTATCTTTCTTTGTTGCAATATCATAAATTCCAGCAACGCTAGTAAAAAATGCGCAAGATGTTGCCACAGGATAGCCGTTTTCATATCCGACAAAAAACGCCATATCTTTTCTCTGATCTGGATCGATTTTTGCGACTTGGCTATAAAATATTTTTGCTTTTTCATCTGGTGGATCAAAAATTTCTGCTATCACAAAACCAAAATCTGCATAGTCACTCGAAAATTTACAGCGACGAATCGTGAAATTTTCTGGCCATTTGTAAAAGTCTTTCATCTGATCTAAATCACAGACCATCCCTACATCAACTTCATCCAGCACAAATCCTGCAGACTGTAAATAACCGCTTGCCCATGTAGACTCTGCACTAGGGCCGATCCACCACGAAGCGGGCTGACTCCGTTTTTTGTAATAGGAAAACACCTCTTTTGCCGTTTTTTCTGTAATTTCTCCACCAAAAGCGGTATTGAACGTATCAGAAGACAAAGCTGCGTCTACAATAGATACCCCCTGAATCGCTGCTGTATGCATAGAGCTTAATTTGGATGCAATATACCGCAATTTTTTTCGCATATTATCTTCCATCTCGGCAACAATCGGAGAAGTAGCAGGTTTTTTCAACACTTTTTCCTTTTTGGTTTATGACGATTTTGTCAAATGCGCACAAAAAAACAAAGGTGTAAAAGAAAATACTTTTTCTATTGCAAGCAATATGAGATCTTACAGCTTTGGAAAAGCAGGCCCAATAGTAGAAAACAAAATCCTATCGAATACAGCGAACGTATACTCAACGCTGTATTTCCTACGTCTTGTTTTGCATCTAACATCAATCTAGTTTTACGTCTTTATATTAGAATGAGGATACCATCATCCACTCCGATTGGAGAACATTCGAACTCGTAAAATAAAGTTGGTAAAATTAGGCATAAAAAATTATTATTTTACAAAATTTTCGAGGCAAAATTGAAATGATTGAGTGCGATTATCAACAGAAATACTTAACTCACTTTATCGGGAATCGGAATTGCACTATTTATGATTTAATCCGAATGAAAAAACCTATTAAAAAACATAGCTCGAACTACAGATTATACAGATCTTGACCAACAAATCCGTGAACCGTAGAGAAAGAGATTGGATAAAAACAACGCAACACATAGAGCTTCGAATGAATCAGTATTAACAATTCTCAAGGAGCTCAAAAAGTCTATTACTCTTCGAGGTGATTTACCCTACGTTTCTGTAAAAAAGCAGCTAGATATTTTAGATGATCTGAGTTCATTTCCTTTGGGCAGATTTTTTATAGAGAGAAAGGGTGCAGATGGGTTTTGGACTGACTACATTATCAATCATCCACAAGTTGGAGCAATAACAGGATTGAATTCACAAGGCTTGCCTTTTTCTCCCGTTGAAAAATTTATCCTTGAAAAAAGCCCCCTTACCCTTGCGACAAGGGAAAGATTTAGTATTTTCCAAACACATACTCAAAAGTTTTTGAAAAAAGATATGAAGATAGCCTCAATACCTTGTGGAGTGATGAGAGATCTACTTTCACTGGATTACTCTCAGATTTCTTCCATCTCTATTTTTGGTATCGATTTAGATGCAAAATCTCTTAGACTGGCTAAAGAGTTAGCTTTGCAGTCTTCTTTAGCAGATCACGTTCAACTTCTTGAGAAAGATGCCTGGAACCTACCTTTCAACAACCAAATCGATCTTATTACAAGCAACGGTTTGAATGTGTATGTATCCGAAGAAAAAAAGCGGATACAGCTTTATCAAGGGTTTCATCGCGCCCTAAAAAAAAGAGGGGCTCTGATAATTGGGGCTCTTACATATCCACCAGGATATCAAAAGCAATCGGAATGGATCTTGGATAAAATACCGCCCAAAGATTTGTTAATGGAGAAAATTATTTTTCAGGATGTTTTGGGATGCAAGTGGAGAAATTTCTCTACTTTAAATGAGCTATGTAAAAACTTTTATTCTGTAGGATTTACAAATGTACAGGTTATTTCTGACCAATATTGTATTTTCCCAACAGTAATAGCCACTAAATAAAATAGACGATGAGTTTTTATCTAAAACTAATAAAACTTCTTTAATTTGTGTTTCGCGACAGAATCTTCGATGCTTTTCTTACTCAAAATATCTTCAAAAATATTAGCTAAAGGAAAAAATGTATGAAAACACGAAAAATCGAAGAAAAACATAAAAAGAAAATGGCAAGCATGCCAAAGCATTTGGACTTTTTATCTAAAGGACTTTCTTGCCACGCTCTTTGCCTACTCAAGTATTCAGGCATTTTAGATAGCATGCTGAAAGGAGAGTCCATCTTAGAAAAAAGCCTCCACCTTTATAAAAATCCCAACTTAATTCGCGCTGCTCTTGTGACATTAACCAGCGTTGAGGCAGTCGCGTTTGACGGTGTAGAATACTATTTAACCTCCCAGGTGAAAAATTTAGGAGAGCATATTGGTTATATATTTCTACCACTAGTAGGATACAGAAACCATATGGCAAAACAATAACACTTACTCGACAATCCATCTTCTTGGGAAAAATATGAGATTGATTTTTCTTCTATAGCTACATCTTCTATTGATTTTGGATTATATGATTTAAATCCCCTTATTTTACGCGTTTTTCAACAAATTCAACCTAAAGGTACACTATGCGATCTTGGGTGTGGCACAGGTAAGAAACTGATTGAAATATGTGGACAATTAGGCATAAAGGGGTTAGGTATCGAGAAAGATCCATCGGTGATAAAAGCAAACGAATCATTTACTAAATGCTACTCTTTTGTTGAAATCATCAAAGGAGACATTACCAATCTATATGGAGTTTGGGAAGACGTGACTAATGCAATGATAAATATGGTATTGCATGATATAAACCCTGAACACTCTTGCATTAAATTTTTGCAATCGCTACGCAGACATTTCCCTAAATTACAGTCTCTGCTTGTTATAGACATGGTTTCAATATCCAAAGATTACAATGTAATTATGCCCGGATTTGATTACGTACATGGTCTTCAGAATATAGTACCTAGAAACTATCAAGAAACTATGCAAATTTTTGATAATGCAGGATACTCAGTAATCGATGAGCAAACTGTCCCAAATATGCCTAATACGTTTGTTTGGGTGATTAATCCGTCTTTTTGATTTGCTTTAATCAAAGACCTCTAGTTGTGGTGATTTTTGTTTCTGTTTTCCACAAAACCCCGTTTGTTAAAAAATAGTTTAAATGAAAAACTCTAAACTGCGCTTATCCAGTCTTTGACGAGTCTTTTTAGTTTGAATCCATGATTTTTCCTTAAATGATTTTGAAAGTGAAAAAAAATCCGACCTCAAACTTTTTTCAATAAATGAAAGTCCCATTATACTCAATTTACACGCACATGCTTAGACTGCCCGAAATTAATCCTTAAAAGAAGTTTTTAGAAACCGGCTCCTAGAAAAATATCCCTATTTTGCTTTCTTCTTAGGCTATTGACTATAGGAAATTGCTTTTTTCTAGTTCCTCTGTTAAGATAGATGATAATCTATAAATTTTTAGGAGAAATATGTCTTCGGTCAAAAAAAAACGAAGAGCTAAAATCGCGAAGCATAAGCGCAAAAAACGCCGCAGACGCGATCGTCATAAGAAAAAATAATTTTTTTCATGTGGGAATATCCTCAACACTTTGATGTCATTGTAATAGGAGCAGGCCATGCAGGCTGCGAGTCTGCATACGCTGCAGCCTCCACCGGCTCTTCTACCCTCCTTTTTACGCTCAACTTAGATTCTATAGGCAAACTGAGCTGTAATCCCTCTATTGGAGGTACGGCAAAAGGTCATCTTGTCCGGGAAATTGATGCTTTAGGCGGCTTAATGGGGAAAATTGCCGATGCAACCTCTATACAAGTGCGCCTTTTAAACGCATCGAAAGGCCCAGCGGTTAGATCTCCCCGATCCCAGCAAGATAAAGCTCTCTATCCTCTCAAAATGAAAGAGCGTTTAGAAAATACCCCTCAGCTTTGTATTCAGCAAGGCTCTGTAGAAAAACTCCTCGTAAAAAACCAAAAAATAGAGGGGATTCTAACCAATCTCGGCGTCATCTATAAAGCGAAAACAGTGATCCTTTCTGCAGGCACCTTCATGCGCGGGCTGATGCATATAGGACAAAAAGAGTCTTCTGGAGGAAGAAGTGGAGAAAAAGCTTCTTTTGGCCTTTCCGCTTCGCTATCTGACTTGGGTTTTCGTCTTGGAAGATTAAAAACAGGAACGCCTCCCCGTTTAGATGCAAAAACGGTAGACTTTTCTTGTATGGAAGAGCAAAAAAGTGAGGAAAATATCTTTTTTTCCTTTGATGAACAAATCTCTCCTTTGGAAAAACGCTCTTGTTACATCACCTATACCAGCGAAAAAACAAAAGAGCTGATCGAAAAACACCTGCATTTATCCCCTATGTATTCTGGAAAAATCCAGAGTAAAGGCCCTAGATATTGTCCCTCTATTGAAGATAAAATTGTCCGTTTTGCAGATAAAAAACGGCATCAAATCTTCATTGAGCCCGAAGGCTTATCGACAAATGAACTCTACGTCAACGGCATCTCTACATCGCTTCCAATAGAGATCCAGTACCAAATGTTAAAAACAATTCCAGGGCTAGAAAATGCTTCGATGATGCGCCCTGCCTATGCTGTAGAATATGACTACGCGCTATCGGGCCAGATCTTTGCTTCTTTAGAAACAAAAACGGTAGAAGGGCTCTATTTTGCGGGGCAAATTAACGGGACAACAGGTTATGAAGAAGCAGCAGCTCAAGGACTTATTGCAGGCATCAACGCCTCTCTTAAAGTCCAAGAAAAGCCCCCTCTTATCTTAAATAGATGGGATGGATATATCGGCGTGATGATCGATGATTTAACCACAACAACCCTTTTTGAGCCCTACCGCATGTTCACTTCTCGAGCAGAATATAGGCTGCTTTTGCGCCAAGATAACGCCGATCTTCGCCTTAGAGACTATGGCTATAAAGTAGGCTTAATCAA
This sequence comes from uncultured Chlamydiae bacterium, assembly GCA_937899275.1. Classification (GTDB taxonomy): domain Bacteria; phylum Chlamydiota; class Chlamydiia; order Chlamydiales; family SM23-39; genus CALBPE01. The sequence continues at coordinate 2,333 of CALBPE010000112.1, read as the reverse complement.
GGAAGAAACATACCAAAGGCTGCAAGAAAAAAAAGCGCAGATTGCAGCTGCAAAAACCCAGCTAAAAAGCCGGTTTGTTTCTCGAGATGGCAAAAGCGTTTCTTTAGATACGCTTTTAAAAAGACCAGAAAACACCTTCAGTAAACTCCAAGAATTGTATCCCGATAAAGCCCCCTCTTTATCAAAAGAGCTCTATGAAGATTTAGAATATGACTGCAAATACGCGGGATACATAGAAAGACAAAAAAAAGAAATCCAAAAACTACAAGATCTACATAAAATCTCCATACCAAAAAATATTTCTTTCGCATCCATTAAGGGCCTTCGCACAGAAGCGGTCAGCGCATTAGAAACATTCAACCCAGAAAATCTCCATACAGCTTCAAGGCTAGCAGGCGTCACCTACGGCGATATTTCTGTGTTACTCGTCTTTTTGCAGAAAAAAAGATGGTGAATTATCCCTATTTGACTACACTCAAAATAGGTTATTTCTACATGTATCTATGGACCACCGCGTACCCACAGCTTTATTAATTACCCAAAGCGTGATCACAAAAGCGCATATACGAAAACAAATCAAACGGGATTTTTTTCTTGTTGAAGAAAGCGATATTGATCAAGCAAAACAAAGAACAAAAGACTCCTACATCGATTTGATTATTGTGGAAAGCGCGCCTTTTTTTGAAAAAGCGCTTTCTTTAAGCGCCTGGATTCATAGCGCACTTGGCCCCTATGCAGTTCCCGTCTTACTCGTTGAGCCTCCATCAAAAAAAGCGGAGAAAAAAGCCGCTATAGAAGCAGGTATTGCAGAATTTATCTACGATGTATTTAATCCTATTGAGTGGGATGTAAAGATTGCAGCTGCATTTAAAATGCAGCTTCTCTACAAAAAAATCGAGAAGACAAAAAAACAGCTGCTGCAAAAAAATACCATAGCGCTTTCTCCCTCTTTTCTCGGCAAAATCACCAACTTAAAAGATGAAGGCGCGCGCCAATTTACCCTAATGATACAACCCGATAGATCTAAAAAAGCGCCCTTTCAAAGAGTAGATCCAATTGATCGCATCAATAAAGAGGTGCAGATACATGGGGGGAAAAATGCGGTTTTTCTCCCGTTAGAAAATGGAAAATGCCGCATCTTATTTACAAAAGCATCAGAACAAGAAATCCAAACATTTGTTTCTCATATCATGAGCGTCATACCCTATCCTATGGTGTTTTCTCTTGTAAAAGGAGAGTTTTCCTTAGAATCTTCTACAAAAAACGCCAGCAAATATACAACAAAAAAATTACAAAAAGAAGCGCTCAGAAGCAAAACACCGAAAAAAACAAAGCCAAATCTTCGCATCAAAAAAATACTCCATTCAGCAGTGCAGGCTAAAAAAATCGACCCGTAACCACTGAAATCTCCCCTGTGGTATACTTACACAAATGATGGATCCGCTATTTTTTCTGCATACAAAAGATATCGATATCTTCACCCAGCTACAGATAGAAGAGGCTTTAGTCAAAACCGATACAAGGTCTTTTTGCTGGATTAATGAAGGTACTAAAGATGCAATCGTAATGGGCATTTCAGCAAAACAAGAAGACGTGATCTGTCCCCACGCAATACAAAAAGCTCCCGTCCCAGTGATCTAGAGGTTTTCAGGAGGAGGATCTGTACTTGTCGATCAAGATACGATCTTTATAACGTTTATTTTAAATCATAAAACAGCTGGGATCAAAGGCTCTTCTGACAGCATCTTATCTTGGGCAGCGTCATTTTATACCTCTGCAATAGATGACCCTTCTTTTCAGTACCGAGAACAAGATTTTGTATTAGGAGAACAAAAATGTGGGGGAAATGCGCAGTATATTCGTAAGGATCGGTTTTTATTTCATTCCTCTTTTCTATGGGATTTTTCTGAGGAAAAAATGCAGCATCTACTATTCCCCAAAAAAACTCCTCCTTATAGAAACAACCGATCGCATGCAGAGTTTTTAAAACCGTTAAGCGCCCATTTTTCTTGCAAAGATTCTTGGATTAACTTGATCAAACAAGCTGCGGAAAAACAATTTTTAGTAAAAAATATTTCTTTGGAATATATATCAAAGGCTTTAGAAAGGCCGCATAGAAGAGCGACAAAAAAAATCCCGCTACTGGGGTCTTAGCGCTTGCACTATCAACCATGTTTATATAAGTGGGTTCACTTACTAAGAAAGTCTTAGAGTTGTGATCCCCTAAACAAAGCTTATCGTTGAAGGGCATCTAGCAGCTAGGGTATCCCGAGCGGCAGGATTTACTCTCAATAACATGGATCAGATCTTAATTCAGAGAAAGAAATTTTAGC
>CALBPE010000111.1 GCA_937899275.1 uncultured Chlamydiae bacterium | reverse complement strand
GGACTCTATCGTTTGGTTGATATGCCTGATCTATCAATGCCAGATTTTATTCCCGTTTCCAAAAAAATCCCAAATGGGGTCATTTGCCTGATTTCAGCTCTTGCTTTTCATGAAATTACTACACAGATCCCTCATTTTGTTTATGTTGCTCTGCCAAGCCAGACACACAAACCTGCTATTGCGTATCCGCCCATGCGTTTTTTTTGGTACAACGAAAAGCTTCTGAAGACAGGGGTTGAAGAACACCTTATCGATGGGTGTTCTATCCGAATATTCAATGTCGAAAAAACCCTTATTGACTGCGTTAAATTTAGAAATAAGATCGGAATGGACGTTGTTCTCGAGGCTTTAAAAATGTACTGGAGAGGAGGAAAGACGAATTTAGCCCTACTATTTGAATATGCCAAAATATATCGAGTTGAAAAAATTTTAAAACCTATTATGGAGACGATTGTCAGTGGATAAAACTGCTCAAAAAACCAAAATCAATCTTGCGACAATCTTGCGACATTTTGGCGGCGCTGTTATGTTATACTTATTGCTAATTTAAGATGTTGACATGTTTAAACCATTATTCGATATATCCAATCAAACGACTAATGCATTGACTTCTATTGAGCGAGCTCGAGGCTTTTTAGAAGCTGCCATGCTATCTGAAGAGTGGCTAGAAAAAATGCAAAATAAAGCGCTTGTATTAGAAGCGCACCATACAACGCATATTGAAGGTACCCAGCTAACGCTGAAAGAGTCAGAACAGCTTTGGCAAGGGCAGCATTTGGAGGGCATTAATCCCGATGATGAAAGGGAATTGCTAAATTATCGGAATGCATTTGAATTGGTATCAAGCTATATGGATAATGGCGCTCCGATTACAGAAGCGTTAATCCGAGAAATCCATAAACGGTTGGTCCAAGGTGTGCGAGGAGACTCTGCTACACCAGGTCTTTATCGGAAAATACAAAATTACGTTGCAAACTCAAAAACAAAAGAAGTGATTTACACGCCACCACCAGTGTATGAAATATCACATATGATGCAGGCGCTCGTTGATTGGCTTAACAAAGAGGAAACTATTCATCCTGTGTTGGTATCCGGTATCGCGCAATTTCATCTTGTGCATATTCACCCTTTCTTAGATGGCAATGGTCGTACAGCGCGGTTATTATCAATCCTTTGCCTCTATCGAAAAGGCTATGATTTTAAAAAACTCTTTACAATTAGCGAATACTACGACCGAAATCGCATTGATTATTACAAAGCCATGCAAAGCGTACGTGAAAATAACATGGATATGACGAGATGGTTGGAATATTTTTCAGAAGGACTTGCCGTGCAATTGCGAGAAATAAAATCCTTGGGTCAACAAGCAATAAGACAAAGCCTTTTAGCATAAGGAATATCATTTATCTGAGCGCCAAAAAATAGCGATTAAGTGTATGACAGCCGAGGGCAATTTATCGATTCAGCGATTTGAAAAAATGTGTCCTGATGTCAAACGAAGAACGTTACAACGGGAGCTCAAAGGTTTGATTGATAAAGGCCTTGTCACGAGCAGCGCCGCCACGAGTAACCTAATCTATCATTTTATAAAGATATTCAGACGCCATACTATATCGCGCCTTTGGGAACTATCTGGTAGTTTTGCCGTGGATGTGTTTGGGCTGATCAACGGATGCCATCAAAGTTTTGGTTAAGGGTTTAGCTTGCGCTGTTTGGACTTGTCTTCACTGGACTATATTTGCACCATACTTTGCAAAATTAGACCTGTAGTTGCTATTTTTCTAGATCTAATGTTACGCGTCCGTTGATGAATAAACGGGTTATGAAAGTGGGGCAGGAGGGACTTGAACCCCCGACCAACGGATTATGAGTCTGGTCATAAGTCATCTTTGGAATGAATACAACGGATTTTTACTGCATCAAATTGGTAAAACTAGAAGCTCTTTGCATCGTACTAGCTAAAGAGCATCAGAAATCGGTGAGAGAGAGTTCACGATAGTTTCACAAATTCAATCAGCTTTAAGGTTCCATTCTTGCGTAGCAATTTTTTCAATAAAAGTTGCATCATGCGATACAGCTACTATAGCTCCTTGGAATTCAAGAAGAGCTTTTTCAAAAGCTTCCAGAGTCTTAAAGTCTAAGTGGTTTGTTGGCTCATCCAATAAGAGGATATTGGGTTTTTCCAAAACAATGGCAAGCAGAAGCGTTCTTTTCCTCTGCCCTGTACTCAATGTCGAAAAAGTGCGCTTTAGAAGATCCGTTTCTCCCAATGCAGCCTTATGTAGCTCGCGTCTTAAATCCTGCGGCGATAGATTGAATTGGCGTTCAAAATATTGAAGAGGAGTTTGATCCATAGGCAATAGCTCCACTTCTTGGTCTAGCAAAGCGATTTTCGCAGTAGACGCTGAACGAATGCAGCCTTTGTCCAAAGAGGTGATACCGGCAATTGTTTTTAATAGCGTGGTTTTGCCGCATCCGTTTGGACCGGTGACAAGAATTCTATCTCCCTTGCAAATTCTATTGCAAAAATCAGAAAATAAAATCTTATCGCCATATGCTTTGCTTGCATGTTCTATTTCAATTGCAACGGAAGATTCTAAAGGCGCCTTTGCAAATTTGAGTCCCGTAATACTTTTTGGTTTCGGATGCGAGAGAGGGTTGGATTCGATTTCCTTAAGTCGCCCTTTTATTGCATCGAGCTTATGCTGCAGCGATTTTTGGTGCTTTTCTCCTCTTCTATCATAAGCCATGATATTTCGATCTTTTGCTGGAGAAGACTTTCTTTTGGCAAAAGTAATCGTTTTGATTTTTTCTCTTAAGCTTGTTCTTTCCTCTTCCTGAGCTTCAAATGCTTTGATTTGCCTTTCTAGAACCCTCTTTTTTTCTTCTAGGTAAAAATCATAGCTTCCTCCATAACAGGTAAGGTTTCCGTTTTTAATTTCGATAAGCCGGTTGCAGGTAGTGTTCAAAAATTTCCGGTCATGGGAAACGATCAAGCATGCCCCTTTTCTCTTTTTCAATGTGGTTTCTAGCCACTTTATCATCTCTTGATCAAGATGATTAGTGGGTTCGTCTAAAAGTAGAAGATCAGGGTTGTCAATCAACGCTTTTGCTAAGTACGCTCGTACTCGTTGCCCGCTGCTTAACGAGAGCATCTTTAGATCGAGCATATTGCTTTCGATCTTTAATCCTTTTAGCACCTGTTCGATGGGAGTTCTATGATATCCACCCAAGCGTTCGTATCTTTCATGCAATTCGGCCCATTCTAATAAACGACTGGGATCTTCGAGGCAGATAGCCATTTCTTTCTCAAGGTCAGAAAGGGAACTGCCTTCTATGAATTCCCTTATAGAAACAGATGGATCATCCAAAGTGATTTCCTGCTGGAGAAATCCAATTGAAAGATTGGAGGCTGTGCTAAAATCTCCGGAATCAGCCTGTGTTATCCCAGCTAAAAGCTGAAGTAGGGTTGTTTTCCCAGCTCCGTTCTCTCCAATTAGAGCAAAAACCTCGTCTTCATTAATGGAAAAAGAGATATCTTCGAAAAGAGAAAGGGTGCCAAAAGATTTAAAAAGATGTGAAAATTGTATGAGGAGCCGAGACATAAATTTGATCCTGAGATTGTTGTGATTAAACAGATGGGATGCAAACTTAAATTTTCATTAAACGAGGCTCGTAAACGGTTTGTTATTTCCTTATTTTAATATAAATAACTATCTATTTTCAAGGGGATTTATGCCATTTAATGATCCTATTGGGAACGAAGTCGGTGCTTATGATCATCTAATAGCGAAGCTCCTTCTAGATTTTAAAAAATTACTAAACGAACTCCATTTACATATTGGATATCTACGGGTGTAGGTGCAAATGCAGTGCATGAAGAGCCTACATGCTCTCTATGGTGAGGGTAGCGTTGATTGTAGAAGTGATCTATGAAACCAAGGGGTTATTTCTAGTAAATAAGTGGATTGGAAATTGAAACTTCGTTTTTGAGCAATCTTCAGTTCATATAATCTTAGGAAAATGGGCGCTTTAAAAAAGTGGGGCAGGAGGGACTTGAACCCCCGACCAACGGATTATGAGTCTGCTGCTCTAACCGACTGAGCTACTGCCCCAAAGGAAACTATTATCATAGTAGATGAATTGTTTCTGTTAAAGCATTATCATAGAATCTTGCTTAGGTAGTTTGATTCTATACCAATTTGCTTAAGTCTTTTTTATGGGAAAAGCGTTAGAGGCAAGGGGGCTTAGTATTGATGCAGCTTTCTTCTCAGTAGATTTTTTATATATTTTCATGTATAAGATCTTTTAATTAAATCGTTTCATGGTTTTTAAATAAATGAACGAAGAAAAGCCTTTTGAGAAACAAACTCTTTTCTGGATTGTTTTATCTAGTTTAATTAATGAGCCGTTATTTATTATGTACGGCTTTAGTACGATGATTTTACGAAAAGATTTTGGTGTAGATGAGTTTACCATAGCGTGCTTCGTCAGCATGAAGCCTATTGTTTCTATTTTATCTTACTACTGGGGCGCTCATCTTCAGGAAAGACCTGACCTAGTAAAAAGAAATTTTCTCTTAGCAAGTATTTTAGGAAGGGTACTTTTTTTAGGATTGCCTCTTTTTCCATACCCCTCTTTTTTGATTTTAGCATCTACCTTATATATCCTATTTTACCGCGCGGCAAAACCTGCTTGGATTGAGATGCTCCGCATCAATACGACTAAGGAGAAAAAACAAACGGCGTTTTCTTGGGGCGTGGCACTTGGTTATCTAGAAGGGATGGTATTAGCTGTTCTTTTAGGAGGGCTTTTAGATCGAGGCCCATTTTATTGGAGCTATTTATTTGCGTTTTGTGCGCTTGTCAGCCTGTTGGGTATCTATGCTATTTCCTATCTACCTGTAGCTTGTGCAGATCACAAAAAAGGAACGATTTTTGTAAAAAATCCCTGGAAAAAACTCCAACACCTTCTTGACACAAGAAAGGATTTTGCGAAATTTCAATGGGGTTTTATGCTTTGCGGTTTTGGTCTGATGTTTATTCAACCGGCAATCACATTAGTTGTGGTGGATGTGTTGGATCTTTCCTATGTGCGTTTTGGCCTTGCTTATACCTCTTGGAAGGGAATTTGCATCGCGCTTTCTTCTCCCATTTGGTCTAAACTTTTGCAGAGATTTTCTATTTTTAGCTTATCTTCTTGGATCTTTCTTTTTGCTTCTTTGCTTCCTTTGTGTCTTTTTTTTAGCCCGTTTCATATCCTATGGCTCTATGTGGGGTATATCTTTTACGGGATTGCACAAGGAGGCAGTCAACTTGTCTGGAATATCTCTGGTCCCGTATTTTCTAAGGGAGAAAATAGCGCGCAGTTTACCGCAACTAATGTGCTTATGATCGGTGTTCGCGGTCTTATAGCGCCTTTTCTAGGTGCGGTATTTGTAAAAGGCTTTGGGCCATTTGCTGCGCTTTTCGTAGGCGCTTTGATCTGTCTTTTGGGGGCGGTATATATTGCACCTAGTCGTTTAGAAGCGCCCGCTTAATAAAGTTCTTTCTTTGTTATTGCATAGAATGTATATGGAAACTAAGGGAAAAAATCCATCTACATCATATGAAATATTTTATATCGTTTATCTTACTATCCTGCGCTCTTTTTGCAGGAAAACAGCCCATACCAGATGCGGTTACAGATCAGGATATTGCCGTTTTCTTAAGTCGAGCAGATCATATTCCAGAAGACTCAGTCAATGATGTAACCGATTTATATTTTGAAGGGTATATCCAAGCGTTAATCGATATGCACTATCATGAGTTTCGGGTGGTGGTGATTGTAAAAGAGCATGCAGTATATCTTGCAAATCTTCCCAAAAATGCGTTAACCAAAAGCAGCATACTCTCTTTTGTAGCGGATATACCAGGGGTAAAAGCGGTTCATGAAGCGGAAAAAGTTTCTAAAAAAGAAGAAAAATTTCGTGAGAAGTATGTCGACTGGCCAAAAATGAAAGGGATCTGGTTTCCCCAAACGACGCAATTATTTCTCCCTCTTGTAGCCAATCCAAGACAGGTAACCAACTCTATTGGATACCGGCAAGGTGACAAGGTGATTGGAGATCATGTAATACCGATTTCTTTAGGGGATGATTTTCCTTTATACCGGTGGTTAGATGTATTTTGGGGTGGCGATCTGCAAATTAGCATCGAATCGGGCATTTGGTCTATTTTTGATATGGATCCTCATCCAGATCTAAATGGGGGGCCTGCTCTTGTGAATACCGATTTTTATGTGGCAATTCCGATTACAGCTGCGGTAAATGCTTGGTCTTTTCGCTTTAGAGTCTACCATATCTCTTCCCATCTGGGAGACGAGTTTATGGTGAACCGTCCAGATGTAGTAAGAAAAAACCCCAGTTTTGAAGCCATCGATTTTTTCGTTTCCTACCAAGCGTTAAGCTCTCTTCGTCTGTATTTAGGTAGCGGCGGGCTGTTTGATACGGACCCGAGTTTTCCGCAGAAGCCTTTTTATTTAGAATACGGAGGGGAATACCGCTTTGGTGGTGTGAAGTTTCTTCATCAAAGACTATTTGGTGCATTTTTTCTCGCAGCGCATTTCCGCACTTACGAATACCTAAACTACGATTTTGACGGCACCTTTCTAGGCGGCTATGAGTTCAGCCAACTCAAAGGTGTAGGAAGAAAGCTGCGGATGTTCATCGAATATCATAAAGGGTTTTCTCTAGAAGGTCAGTTCATGAAAGACCGCACGTCTTATCTTGCGTACCGTTTTTCTTACGGATTTTAAATCCACTTTTTTAATAGTACTTATATTGATCTGAGTAATACAAAATACAAGCCTACCCTCGCATACGATTCGTTTCAGAGCTTTTGCAGAATACGATGAATAGATCAATCTGACAATCAAAGTTTAAAATTTTTTAAACTTAATAAAAATATTTTTACAAAAAATTCTTTATATACTAAATTTTTCGAAAAATTATTTTTAGGAGATCTATATGATATCGTGTATTAATTTAGGAAACTGTAGCATGTGCTGCGATTCTGTGTTTTTAAATAAAGAGAGTAAAACAACAAATTTAGTCACTAATGCAACCGGTAATATATTTCACAAATCGTGTTGGATAAACTATTGTAATCATAGATCTAACAAAAATAAAGGCGAGGTTTTATGCCCTATAAGTCGGGAAAATATACCAAAAACAGCATTTCTTCCAACAAAAATGACTTTTAAGGTTTTTAAAAAACGGGATTCAAGAAGATGCGATAAATGTTGCGAATTATTTAAGCGGCTCTTAGCGCGTAGAGACGGTCAGTATGTTGAACCAATAATAGCCACCAAACGTGGGAATCTATTTCACAAAAAATGCTTTGAAGAGTCAAGGACAGAAGCAAGAGAAAAAAATCTTTATCCTAAACATATGCCTTCTCCTTGCGACGGAGTGCCTATATCTTATAATCAGAGACCAATTGATCCTTTTACAAGGCGTGTTTTAAGTGCTCTACCTGTTATTTCTGATATAGGCTCAAGGAAGGAGGAGCAAGCTGAATCGAAAGAGCAAACAGCACTTATCAAGCAAGTTGCTAGTTCAGTAGATAAGCCCGTTCAAGATTTGTTAAAAAAATTGGATATACAAAATAATTTACTTAAAAAGTCCCTTCAAGGCGCGCAGAGTGCGCTCGATGCTAGTGCACGGCGTGTTTTGATGAGAGATCGAGTGATTGCACATTTATTTCGCCGAATCGCTTCTTTGGAAGCTGAAAATAGAGCTTTACAAGCTGAAAGCCAACAACAAGCTGTGTCAAGAGTAGGATCAGTATTTTACCAATGTGCTTATGGGTCATGGACGTTTTTAATCAGAGTGTATCAAGGTACGTGTTATGTTGTAAGCGAAACGTACAATAAAGGCCGAGAGCTTGTTTTTGGTGAAAGTGGAGATTACACAGTTACCCGTTTGAGAAAAGAAGCGCCTTTAGAGGCCCGGTCTTCTGCTAGGCCATCTAGTAGGTCTGCAAATTCTGAAAATCAAGCTGCTTCAGCTGTTTAATACACTATTTTCTCGTTGTGTTTAAGGACTATTGATAAGAAAACTTATCGATAGTCCTTTTTTGTAGATAAGCAAAATTGGATATTTTTATTACTCCATAGTCAAAGGGGCTATTCTGCATCTTAGACTCGATTAATGATAGCTGAAAAAGCGCTGGTTTCGTAAAATGAAGAGCTTTTGAAGTATCTTAGGGGAATAATGCGCGCGCGAAGTTTAGGTACACATGATGGCTCTTTTCATGCAGATGAGGTAACCGCCTCTGCTTTACTGATCTTATTTGATCAAATTGATCCAGATAAAATTTGTAGAACAAGAGATCCCAACACCCTAGTGCAGTGCGAGTATGTATGCGATGTGGGGGGGATATATGACCCTAAACTCAAGCGTTTCGATCATCATCAGGTAAGCTATCAAGGCACTTTATCTAGTGCGGGTATGGTTTTGAAATACTTGAAAGAAGAGCAGATTTTAACCCCTTCTTTATATGATTACTTCAATCGATCTTTGATTTTAGGTGTAGATGCTCATGATAACGGCCTTGCTAAAGTCGAAATCGGTTTTTGTTCTTTTTCGCAGGTCATTTCCAATTTTGTACCGGTAGAACAAACCGCTGGAAAAAAAGAGATGGATGAAGCATTTAGCCGGGCTCTACAGTTTGTAATGAGCCATTTACAGCGTTTGAAAAAGCGGTATGAATATACCCTTAGCTGTAAAGAGAAGGTGGAGCTAGCTATGCAATCTTCTGCAAAGTATTTGGAGTTTAGCGAGCCTCTTCCTTGGATGGAAAACTTTTTCTTGCTAGGGGGAGAAAAACACCCTGCTGTATTTGTAATTATGCCAACAGGCGAGCATTGGAAGCTTCGAGGGATTCCTCCTACGTTAAAAGACCGGATGAAGACTAGACAGCCCCTGCCAGAAAAGTGGGCAGGTCTTCACGATGAAGATCTCGTTAAGGTAACGGGCATTCCAGGTTCGATTTTTTGCCATAAGGGTCGCTTCATCTCGATTTGGAAAACTAAGGAAGATGCATATCAAGCGATGCATTTAGCTCTGCAAGAGCTGTAATCTTTTTCTGTACAATCCTTTGTAGATTTTTTACTCTAGGCTATAGGCAGGCTTTATAACCGATATGCCTGAAATCTATATGAAGCTGTTCATTGTATTGATGATGGGCGTAGCTGTCCTACAGGGAGAGCCTTTTGCGCAGTCTATAAGAAAAATTCATGCATATTTTATTATTGATGATCCTTTAGCGGCAAAAAAAGAGATAGAAAGCGCTCTAGCTATCTACCCAGAAAAAACCGCCTTAAAAGATTTATATGTGACTGCTCTTGCCCGGTTAGGTGATACAAAAAAAGCGTTGGAAGAATACCGCTTATTGCCCTCGCAAAATGACGCTCTTTTAGAAGAGATCGCTTGGAGCGAACTGGAAAAAGCGCATCGATCTTCCCAGTACGCCATCCGTCTTCATGCAATGATTGGAGCGTATTTTGCTAATGATAGAAAATCAGTTGCCCTGCTACTGCAGGGTATGGATGATTCGAATGCGATTTTACGATCGATTGCAATTCAGCTGGCAAGTAATTATAAAGACGGCGCGTTAAAAAAGAAGATCCAAAGAAAACTGCATCAAGAATCCAACTGGCTTGTTCGTTCTGAGCTGATCAAAGCTATTGGAAAAATGCAGATACAACAAGAAGCGAAGTACCTTCAAGAGCTGTTAGAAAATCCCCGGACCACTTTTGAAGAAAAACACCTGGCGATTCAGTCGCTTGTGCAGCTATACGAAGGTGTGGATAAAAAGCAGATTCAGCAGCTCAGTCAAAGCCCAAAAGTAGAACTGCGCCTTTTAGCATGCGCTTTATGTGAGTATTGGGAGAAAAAAGAGGGGAAAAAAGAAATCCTTTCTTTACTGCAAGATCCCAAAGCTAAGGTGCGTATTGCTGCGATAAAAGCGCTTGTTTATGTCTGGAAAGATCTGAGTAAAAAAGAAGCTGACGATTGTATACAACCTCTTTTAGAAGATGTGCATCCCGCTGTAGCGATCACAGCTTGTTGGGCGCTTTCTTTATTTGACTCTCCTTCTGGGTTAGATCACTTGGAAGAGGCTTTACTCTCTTCTTCCAAAGATAGGCGAAGATTTGCAAGCGCTGCAATACAATCTTTAGGCGCAAAAGGGGTGGTGCTTGCAAAAAAATACATCGACCAAACCTTTGATCCATATGTTAAAGTGCATCTCGCAGCAGCTCTTATCGGCCAGCGAGAGGAGGTCCCAAAAGCAGCAGATGCTCTATACAGTTTTTTTATGAAAAAAACAGAGCTTTGGGATTACGGATCTTGTAGTCATTTGCCTTTTTCTATGTTTCACGCGTCTAAAGCGCCTTATATTCCGCAGGTAGCGAACTATCCCGATGTTTTAGATAGTATCGCCCAGTTGAAGCTCCTTTCTTTTTTAGCAGCTGTACAAGACCCTCGTGCAAAAGAAGCGATGCAGGCCTTTCTACAGAAAAAAGCGTGGGGTATTAGCAGTTTTGCTGCCAGTCTTTTGCTTAAAGAAGAAGGGGAGACGGCAAATGCGCTCATACAAGATCTTTTAGATAGTAACGAAGATGCGTTGCAGCTGCAAGCGGCCATGGTACTTGCTTTTATTGGAAAAGAAAAGCGGGGAAAAGACGTTTTGAAAAAAGCCTATTTTGCACAAACGCATGAAAGAAAAAAGCAAATACTAGATGCATTAGGTCAAGTGATGAAAAAACAGGAAGCCCCTTTTTTTCTAGAAGCGCTTGAGGAGCCATTTGCTATTTTGCGGGTAAGTGCAGCTTCTGCACTTTTACGAGCGTTACAGCGGTGACCTTAGTTTTCATTAAGTAAAAAGTTAAAAACGCTTTGCTCTGCGCATTGTTTTGTTCTCTTATCTAAATAATTTGATAAGGGCATAGAATGGTGAAAGGGGTGTTTTTTGGTATGGTCTTCTGCTATAAGCTCGATGTAGTGCAGATTTTTGGTAGAGCGGCTTTTTAGCGCGTAAAATAACGAGGCGGAAAAAGGGATAATCTCATCATCTTTCTGAAAAATGATGAGGTTTTTTCCTCGAAGATTAGGCCATATATCTGCAGGAGATGCGTTCCAAGAAAGCCTTTTGGCAAGGAAAGATAACAACCTACCGGCGCGTCTATAGCGCTTTACAAGTAGCTTGTCTACAGAAGAAAAAGAGCGTTCATTGACCGCTTTAATCGCTTTTTCTGGATATAAAGACTGTACAAGTGTGCTAATGCACCCCCCTAAAGAATGACCGTAGAAAAAAATGCGCTCATCTGCTAGTTGTCGTTTTTCTTTTACATACTGATATGCTGCATCGCCGTCTAGAACGAGGTCGTTTATCCGCTTTGCTTTACCTGGAGACTCGCCGCATCCTCTATAATCAAAGCTAACAAAATCGATAGCTAGTTCTTTTTTTGCACACTCTTCTAAAAGCCAGTCATACTCGCCATGCTGCATTAAAGAGGAATTGGATTGAAATAGAATCACCACAGGAGTATTTGCAATCCGCTTTTTTGCGTTGTAATAAACACCAGATAAAGCGATGCCGTCTGGAGTGTGCAGCGTCAACAGATCAATAGAAAAAAAACGCTGTAGAGAGGTTTCAGCGCGCAAAGACCAGCGATCTAAAAAAATGTCTGCCGTTGTTCGTACCTCTTTTTTGCGGTAGTTGCTTGAAGGAAGAATTAAGGATCTACAGATCCTTTTGAAAAGAAGCGCCGAGAGAGTTACAGGAAAAAATACGATTCTAAGGAATCGTTTCAATAGACGCCTTTTTTCTTGGAATGAAAAAATTCCAGGGTGCCATTTTGCGTTAAAAACGTGCCGTTTTTCCCTTGGATCTTTTATGCCGTTCATCAAATGGACTCTTTTTGAAGCGCTTCTACCGCTTTTCTCTTTAGGAAAAGAAGCATTTGCCCCAAACCTTCCGATCGATTCATCGACAAGGCGGCTGAGATATAGTCGTTTAAAAACGTAGGTTTATGCAGTAAGATCTCTTTTGGTGATAGACCGCTATATATCGAGATGACAAGATAAACAAGGCCTTTGGAAATTAGCGCATCGGAGTCCCCCTCAATGATGCACCGTCCCTTTTGCAAGGTGACCGATAGGTGAGTGATGCTTTGGCAGCCAGGGATGCGGTTATTTGCCGTTTTTTTTTGTTCCTGTAAAGAGGGTAGGGTTTTTCCTAGCTCCATTAAACGTTTGTATACTTCTTCTCGGTTTGTAGACTGAGTAAATAATTCTTCGACAAATGCGATTCGTTCTTCTATTTTTTCCATAGGCAAAGTATAGTAGAAAAGAGAGTTTATCTCAATTTTTCCAAAATAAGTTCTTGGAAAAGGTGAGAAGAAAAATTTTATTACTAGTTGCTTGCTTTTGAAAAGCAAGTGTAGTTTTTTTATTGACATTAACCAAAAAATGCGTTTTTATTAAATGCATTTCCCATACTTAAAATTGGAATATATGGCTAAAGAAGAAGCAATAAAACTTGACGGCGAAGTCGAGGAGCTTTTACCGAATATGAGTTTTCGGGTTCTACTGAAAAACAACGGCATGCGTGTGATTGCCCATTTGTGCGGCAAAATGCGTATGAAAAATATTCGTGTGTACGTAGGTGATACGGTGACTGTTGAAATGTCTCCCTATGATCTTTCCAAAGCTCGCATCGTTTATCGTCAAAAATAATTTTATTGCAACCAGTGTTTTCTTGGGACTGGACGTTGTAGATATTGATTTTATTTATTTATTGATCTACACTTACAGACTTTTAAGTAGAAGGTTCTACTTAATCAATGCCCAGGTAGCTCAGGGGTAGAGCACTTGCATGGTAAGCAAGGGGTCGTAGGTTCAATTCCTATCTTGGGCAAAACAGTATCGGATGAAAAAAAATAGCCCCTAACGGAGGATAATTAGCAATGGCCAAAGAAGCATTCAAAAGGAATAAGCCGCACGTCAATATTGGAACGATTGGACACGTGGACCACGGCAAAACAACACTTACTGCAGCGATCACAAAAGTATTAGCCGAAGAGGGCAAAGCAAAATTTCGTGATTACGCTGGTATTGACAATGCTCCAGAAGAAAAAGCAAGAGGTATTACTATTAACACCTCTCATGTCGAGTATGAAACAGACGGTCGTCACTATGCGCACGTAGATTGCCCGGGACACGCCGATTATGTAAAGAACATGATCACAGGCGCTGCTCAAATGGATGGATCGATCATCGTTGTTGCTGCAACAGATGGTCCGATGCCGCAAACAAAAGAGCACATCCTTCTTGCTCGTCAGGTAGGCGTACCTAAAGTTGTTGTCTTCCTAAACAAAATGGACCAAATTGGTGCAGGCGATGAAGAACTTGTAGATCTCGTAGAAATGGAGATCACCGAATTACTAGAAGAAAAAGGCTATACAGATACGCCAATCATCCGCGGTTCTGCTTTGAAAGCCCTAGAAGGCGATGCTAAATACGTAGAAAGCATTAAAGAGTTAATGAAAGCTGTTGATGAAAAGATTCCAACACCTGTTAGAAAAACAGATGAGACTTTCTTAATGCCTGTTGAGGATGTCTTTTCTATTTCTGGACGAGGTACTGTAGCTACAGGCCGGGTTGAAAGAGGAATTGTCAAAATCAACGACAAATTAGAAATCGTAGGTATTAAAGATACAAGAGCAAGCGTTGCTACCGGTTTGGAAATGTTCAACAAACTATTAGATGAAGCGCAAGCAGGAGAAAACGTAGGTATCTTGCTACGTGGTGTTAACAAAGGTGACATCGAGCGAGGAATGGTCCTAGCTGCTCCAGGCACTTGCAAGCCTCATAAAAAGTTTAAAGGTGCAGTATACGTCTTGAATAAAGATGAAGGTGGAAGGCATAAGCCATTTTTCACAGGGTATAGACCGCAGTTTTTCTTCAGAACTACAGACGTAACAGGTACTGTTACTCTTCCAGAAGGTACAGAAATGGTAATGCCTGGTGATAACGTAGAGATTATCGGTGAGCTGATCGCTCCTGTGGCTATGGAAAAAGGTATGCGTTTTGCTATCCGTGAAGGTGGTCGAACCATCGGTGCTGGAACAGTATCGGAAATTATAGAGTAAACTGTATAGTTTACTTTGACGAAAAGTCAGGGTGTGTAGCTCAGCTGGTAGAGCAGCGATCTCCAAAGTCGCCGGTCGGGGGTTCGAATCCCTCCGCACTCGATTAGAAAAGGATAAAGATGACTGCTGTGACTCGTTCAAAAAAGAAAAAAAAAGACCACTTCTTTGGTGAAGTTCAATCGGAACTAAAAAAAGTTACTTGGACCTCTAAAAAAGAGCTCAAGATGTTTACAAAGATTGTGATTGCATCCACCTTAGTTTTTGGTCTTGCAATTTACCTTGTAGATCTAAGCATAAGAACCTCTTTAGATACTTTAAGGGAACTGGTCAATTGGATGGTAGGATAGCTATGCATAAGTGGTATGTAGTCCAGGTAATATCTGGACATGAAAAAAAAGCCAAAAAGTCGATTGAAGATTACATCACCAAAAAAGGAATGGAAGATTTCATCGACGAGGTGCTTGTGCCGACAGAAAAAGTTTCAGAAATGAAGCGCGGTGAGCAGAAAATTTCTGAAAAGAAATTGTGGCCAGGATACATATTGGTCAAAATGACCTTAACAGATGAATCTTGGACCTATATTAAAGGATCTCTTTCTGTACTCGACTTTCTAGGTGGTGATAAACCAACTGCTCTAACAGAAGCAGAGGTGGGAGAAATTCTACAAGACTTAGAAGAGAAGAAAAAAGGTGTCGTGCAAAAGCATAAGTTTGAAACGGGGGATAAAGTCAAAATCACCGATGGTGTGTTTGTGAATTTTATCGGAACGGTTATCGAAGTCTTTCATGACAAAGGCAGATTGAGCGCCTTAGTTTCAATCTTTGGTAGAGATACACGCGTAGACGACTTGGAATTCTGGCAAGTGGAGCAAGTCTTAGGCGAGGAATAACGATTAAGGACACATTATGGCGAAAAAAGTTGTAAAAATTATCAAACTACAAATTCCTGCTGGAAAAGCAAATCCAGCTCCTCCGATAGGACCAGCTCTTGGTGCAGCTGGAGTAAACATCATGGGATTTTGCAAAGAATTCAATGCAAAAACCTCTGATAAGGGGGGAGATATTTTACCCGTAGTTATCACAGTATATGCGGATAAATCCTTCACCTTTGAGCTCAAGCAGCCCCCTATGTCTCAGCTGATTTTAAAAGCAGCTGGTATCTCCTCAGGATCAGGAGTGCCTAACCGAGATAAAGTAGCTGCTTTGACTATGGACCAGGTAGAGGATATTGCGGAGAAAAAATCTCCTGATTTAAGAGCGTCGACAAAAGAAGCTCGATGCCAAATCGTTATAGGAACGGCCCGATCTATGGGTGATGTTATCAAAACGGGAGCGTAACAATGAGAAAAACAAAAAAAGCAAAAGAATTAGCACATCTTCTTCCAGAAAAGAAAAAATACACTTTAGAAGATGCCCTTTCTCTACTACAACAGTGCCCTAAGGCAAAATTTGATGAGTCTGTTGACTTGTCTCTAGTTTTAGGTGTTGATCCAAAGAAATCTGATCAACAAGTGCGAGGCGTTGTATCTCTTCCTCATGGGACGGGTAAAGTGGTTCGTATTTTAGTCTTTGCTCAAGGCGATAAAGCTAAAGAAGCAGAAGAGGCTGGAGCAGATTTTGTTGGTTCTGATGAGCTAGTAACAAAAATACAGGGCGGCTGGACCGATTTCGATGCGGTCATTACCACACCAGATATGATGCGTCATGTGGGTAAGTTGGGTAAAATTCTTGGACCGAGGGGGCTGATGCCTACTCCAAAAGCGGGAACAGTTACAACAAATGTAGGAAAAGCTGTATCGGAAATTAAAGCAGGACAAATTGCATTTAAAGTCGATAAGCAGGGCGTTTTAAATAATAGTGTAGGTAAAGTCTCTTTTTCCGCTGCTAACTTACAAGAGAATATTCTTTTTTATTTGAGCAGTGTAATGAAGGCTAAGCCTGCAACAGCCAAAGGAACCTATTTGAAAAACCTTGCGATTTCCTCTACAATGGGTCCTGGGTTTTTAATCGATATCAATTCTTTATCTTTGAGTTAGACAAATGAGACCAGAAAAACAATTATTATTAGATGAAATTCAAGAGAATATAGACGCATCAAGCGCTTTTATTATCATGAGCTACCCTCATGTTGCTCCCGATCTTTCTTGGGACTTTAGGGAAAAGCTTAGAGAAAATGGCGCGAAATTCAGCGTTGTAAAAAAGCGTATTTTTTACAAAGCAGCTGAATCTGCGGGAATTTCTTTAGAAATGACAGATGTAAAAGGGAACGTCGGGGTGGTATTCCTCGAAGGAGATAAAACCATTGAGGGAACAAAAGCAGTTTTTTCCTTCAATAAAGAGCAAGGCGAACTCTTTACCATTCTTTCAGGACGATATGATGAGAAGATGTATTCTCCTTCTGACGTGAAAGAATTATCAAAATTACCAAGCATGGATGAAATGAGAGCGCAATTTATCGGGCTATTAGAAGCTCCGATGACACAAACACTTTCTGTGATGGAAGGGTTACTTACCAGCGTCATGCACTGTTTGGAAAATAAAAGTAAAGAATCTAATTAAACATAGTCGAGGTAAACATCGTGAGTACAGAAGCAGAAAACAAAAAAATCGAAGACCTAGTGGCAAATCTCAGCCAACTAACTGTCTTGGAAATGTCAAAACTAAAACAAGCTTTAGAAGATACATGGGGCGTAAAAGCGGCAGCTGCAGCAGCAGTTGTGGCAGCTCCTGCAGCAGGTGGAGCTGCAGAGGCTCCTGCAGCAGAAGCAACCGACTTCAAAGTTGTTCTTGAGAAAACCGGCTCTAACAAAATTGCTGTGATTAAAGAAATCCGCGCTGTAACGCAGCTTGGTCTAAAAGAAGCAAAAGAACTTGCAGACAAGGCTGGTAGCGTGATTAAAGAATCTGCACCGAAAAAAGAAGCGGAAGAAATTGCAGAAAAAATCAAAGCAGCTGGTGGAGAAGTTTCCCTAGTAGCAGTTTAAAATAAACCGTCTACTATGTAAACCTGAAGGAGCAGAAGTGCATATACAAGCTTTCTGCTCTTATTCTATATGTAAACCGGTTCAAAAATCATTTTGGCTTTAACAGGAGAAAAAATGCAGAAAAAGCCCCGTAGTCGCCTGAGTTATCAAACGAAAGAAGAGATCATCGATCTTCCCAATCTGATTGAAATTCAAGTCAAATCGTACAATCAGTTCTTGCAAGCCCACCTCCTTCCTCATGAAAGAGAAAACATCGGACTGCAAGAGGTTTTTCAAGAGATTTTCCCCATTAAGTCTTACGATGAAAAAACCATCTTAGAATTTCTATCCTATCACCTAGGTGTTCCAAAATACAATCCACAAGAGTGCATTAGAAGGGGAATTACTTATAACGTCACTTTGAAGGTGAAGTTCCGCCTCACCGATGAAACAGGTATCAAAGAGGAAGAGGTCTACATGGGCACAATTCCTGTGATGACCGAAAACGGTACGTTTATCATCAATGGCGCAGAAAGGGTGATTGTATCTCAGTTGCATAGATCTCCTGGTATTTCCTTTGAAAAAGAGCGCCATTCTAAAGGCAATATGCTCTACTCATTTAGGATCATTCCTTATCGAGGCTCTTGGCTAGAGGCTTCTTTTGATAGCAACGATATGATTTTCGTTTACGTAGATCGAAAAAAACGAAGAAGAAAAGTACTCGCTACATCTTTCATCCGTACATTAGGGTATTCCACCGACGCAGATATCATCGAAGAGTTTTTTGATACGTTTAAAGTGAAAATTAAATCTGATCAAGATTTTGTGAAGCTTGTGGGAAAAATCTTAGCAGAAGATGTCATCGATGAAAATACAGGTTTGATTTTTGGTAAAGCGGGAGAAAAGCTCACAACGGCTATGCTCAAGCGGATGCTGGATGAAAACATCGGCTCAATTCGCATTGCAGAAGATGTAGATGAAACGCATCCAATCATCAAGATGCTTGCAAAAGATCCAAACGATTCTTATGAAGCGGCGCTGAAAGATTTTTATCGCAAAATCCGACCAGGTGAACCAGCTACTTTGTCAAACGCAAGATCAGCTATCATGCGCCTTTTCTTTGATCCTCGTAGATACAATCTTGGCAGAGTCGGTCGCTACAAAATGAACCGTAAGTTACAAGAGCCTGTAACAGACGAAGATCTAGAAGCTGTTACCCTTCGAAAAGAAGATGTGATTCGGGCTTTAAAATATCTAGTCAGTTTGAAATTTGGTGAAGAGCATGCTCAAATAGATGATATCGATCACTTGGGTAATAGAAGAGTGCGTTCTGTAGGAGAATTGATCCAAAACCAGTGCCGCATCGGCCTTGCAAGAATGGAAAAAATCATCAAAGAAAGAATGAATCTCTTTGATTTTTCTTCCGATACCATGACTCCGGGTAAAATTGTTTCTGCTAAGGGCCTCGCTGGGGTCTTGAAAGACTTTTTTGGAAGATCGCAGCTTTCACAATTTATGGACCAGACTAATCCTATCTCTGAGCTTACGCACAAAAGACGTTTATCTTGTCTTGGCCCCGGCGGATTGAACAGAGAAAGAGCTGGATTTGAAGTGCGTGACGTACACACTTCTCACTATGGTCGGGTCTGTCCGATTGAGACGCCAGAAGGTCCGAACATTGGTTTGATTACTTCACTTTCTTCTTTTGCTAAGATCAATGAATTTGGATTCATAGAGACCCCTTACCGGATCGTAAGAGAAGGTGTTGTCACAGAAGAAATTCAGTATATGACAGCAGATGAAGAAGAAAAAAATGTGATTGCACAGGCTTCTGCTCCATTAGACGAGTTTCAAATGTTTGAACAGCCCATCTGTTGGGCTCGATTTAAAGGCGAGCCAATGGAAGTAGACACCAAAATGATTACTCATATGGACGTATCTTCCAAGCAGCTTATCTCTATTGTAGCAGGCTTAATTCCCTTTTTGGAGCACGATGACGCTAACAGAGCTTTAATGGGCTCGAATATGCAAAGACAAGCGGTTCCTCTATTAAAAACAGAGGCGCCTATTGTAGGTACTGGTTTAGAAGCAAGAGCTGCACGAGACTCAGGTGCGGTAATCGTTGCCGAAGAAGAAGGAAAAATCGACTACGTAGATGGATTTAAAATCGTTGTTGAGCCTAAAGATAATCCCTTGGAGAAAAAGACCTATACTCTGAAAAAGTTTATGCGGTCCAATGCGGGTACTTGCATCAATCAGACGCCTCTTTGTAATGTAGGCGATCAGATTGTTCCAGGAGACATCTTGGCAGATGGTTCTGCTACAGATCAAGGTGAGGTCGCGCTCGGTAAAAACGTTCTTGTTGCCTTCATGCCTTGGTGTGGATACAACTACGAAGATGCGATCATTATCTCTGAAAAACTGATTAAAGAAGATACCTATACCTCAGTATATTTAGAAGAGTTTGAACTTACAGCAAGAGATACAAAACTTGGAAAAGAAGAAATCACAAGAGATATCCCTAACGTATCGGAAGAAGCGTTAGCAAATCTTGGTGAAGACGGTATCATCCGCATTGGAGCTGAAGTAAAACCTGGGGATATTTTAGTAGGAAAAATCACACCAAAATCTGAAACAGAGCTTTCTCCAGAAGAAAGACTTCTAAGAGCTATTTTTGGAGAAAA
This sequence comes from uncultured Chlamydiae bacterium, assembly GCA_937899275.1. GTDB lineage: Bacteria > Chlamydiota > Chlamydiia > Chlamydiales > SM23-39 > CALBPE01. The sequence goes on along the minus strand of CALBPE010000111.1, from coordinate 8,320 downwards.
AGCAGCCGATGTGAAAGATGCATCACTAGTTGCTCCTCCGGGAACAGAGGGTGTGGTCATGGATGTAAAAGTCTTTTCTAGAAGAGACCGTTTATCCAAAACCGATGACGAGCTTGTAGAAGAGGCAACGCGCATCAAAGATATCCACCAAACATACCGAGCAAAAGATGCAGAGCTTCGCCTGCAGTTGCACGAAAAGTTGGGAGCTCTTCTATTGGATGAGCCGGCGCCTTTTGCGATTATGCACCGTAAAACAGGTCATGTGATCATTGATGAAAAAGAGGTGATCACGCAGGATATGATTGAAAACCTCGAAGCAGAAAAAGCAGAAGATCTGCTCATGCAAGAGTGTGAACTATACGAAGAGCTCAAAAAAATCTTACGTGAATTTGAACATGAACACCAAACCCTTGCAACTCTGCATAAAACAGAAATAGAGTATACTAGAAAAGGGGATATAGACCTTGATCCTGGCGTGATCCGTCAGGTGAAAGTATATGTAGCTACAAAAAGAACGCTACAAGTTGGTGATAAAATGGCAGGACGCCATGGAAACAAAGGCGTCGTTTCTACATTAGTTCCTGAGGCAGATATGCCTTACTTAGGAACGGGTGAAACCATTGAAATGATTTTAAATCCTTTGGGTGTACCTTCTCGGATGAACCTAGGTCAGCTTTTAGAAACGCACTTAGGTTACGCTGCAAAAAAAGCAGGCGTTTATATCAAAACGCCCGTTTTTGAGGGTTTTCCCGAGGATAAAATCTGGGAGATGATGAGCGAGCAAAATCTTCCTGAAAATGGCAAGTTTTTTGTATATGACGGAAGAACGGGAGAGCGTTTTGACAACACCGTTGCTGTCGGTTACGTCTACATGTAGAAACTTGGACACCTTGTAGCCGATAAAATTCACGCGCGATCTATTGGTCCCTACTCTTTAGTTACCCAGCAGCCTCTCGGAGGAAAAGCGCAAATGGGCGGACAAAGATTTGGAGAGATGGAAGTATGGGCGTTAGAAGCGTACGGCGCTGCCCACTTGCTACAAGAAATGTTAACCGTAAAATCGGATGACGTAGCCGGTAGAACAAGAATTTATGAATCGATCGTAAAAGGGGAAAATGCCCTAAATGCGGGAACGCCAGAGTCTTTCAATGTACTTATGAACGAGATGAAAGGGCTTTGCCTAGATGTGCGAACAGATCGCATACAATATAATTGAGGAGATCGTTGATGCTAGAAGATGAAGATACACAAAATTCACAGTTTGACAAACTAACCATCAAGATTGCCTCTGAAGAGGTAATTCGGGGCAAGTGGTCTCGTGGAGAAGTAAAAAAACCAGAAACGATCAATTACCGCACGTTTAAGCCAGAAAAAGGCGGTCTTTTCTGTGAGAAAATTTTTGGTCCTACAAAAGACTGGGAGTGCGCTTGCGGTAAGTACAAAAAGATCAAGCACAAAGGTATTATTTGTGATCGCTGCGGCGTAGAAGTTACCCTTTCTAAAGTGCGAAGAGAGCGGATGGCCCATATTGAGTTAGCTGTTCCTGTAGTCCATATTTGGTTTTTCAAGACAATGCCTTCGCGCATCGGAAATACGCTTGGTATGTCCACGGCAGACTTAGAAAGAGTGATCTATTATGAAGAGTACATTGTTACCGATCCAGGTCGATCAGACTTAGAAAAAAAACAGCTGCTTAATGACGCAGAATATCGAGAAGCGCAAGAAAAATGGGGCCCTGATTCGTTTACAGCGAAAATGGGCGGCGAGGCGATTTTTGATCTACTCAAATCAGAAGATCTATCTATTCTCGTAGTTGATTTAAAGGAAAAACTGAGAAGAACAAAATCGATGCAGGCGCGTATGAAGCTTGCAAAGCGTTTAAAAATCGTAGAAGGTTTTTCTACTAGCACTAATGATACGCAAGACATGGTTTTGCATTCTGTGCCGATTATACCTCCTGATTTACGTCCTTTAGTACCTCTTGATGGAGGTAGATTTGCTACGTCTGATCTTAACGATTTATATCGACGCGTTATTAACAGAAATAACAGACTAAAGTCTATCTTGAAGCTAAAGACTCCTGATGTAATCGTGCGCAATGAAAAGCGTATGTTACAAGAAGCAGTAGATGCACTTTTTGATAATGGAAGACATGGCCACCCAGTAATGGGAGCGGGCAACCGCCCGTTAAAGTCTCTTTCTGAAATGCTAAAAGGTAAATCGGGACGTTTTCGTCAAAACCTTTTAGGTAAAAGGGTAGATTATTCAGGGCGTTCTGTGATCGTGGTAGGACCTGAGTTGAAATTCAATCAGTGTGGACTGCCTAAGCAGATGGCTTTAGAGTTGTTTGAGCCGTTTATTGTAAAAAAACTAAAAGATCTAGGTTACGTCTATACAATCCGTAGTGCGAAGAAAATGATTCAACGCCAATCGGAAGAGGTATGGGACGTATTAGAAGAGATCATTAAAGGTCATCCTGTTCTTTTAAACAGGGCGCCTACTTTACACAGACTAGGTATACAAGCATTTGAACCAGTATTGATCGAAGGAAAAGCGATCCGTATCCATCCTTTGGTAACGCCTGCGTTTAACGCCGACTTTGATGGAGACCAAATGGCTGTTCACGTGCCTTTATCTATCGAAGCGCAGCTTGAAACTAAGCTATTGATGATGGCTTCAGATAACATCTTTTTGCCCTCCTCTGGTAAACCTGTTGCGGTTCCAAGTCAGGATATGATTTTGGGTCTCTACTATTTAATGCATGATCCGATCCATGATCCAGAAAAACATGGACGACAGGTAAAGGTTTTCCGCGATACAGAAGAAGTGCTATTAGCCATGCAATCTGCTGTAAGTTACAACCAGGTAGATGCACCAAAAGAAGAAGGTACTCGCCGAGTTGATGACTTAGGAAGAGGTATCCATATCCATGAAAAGATCAAGGTCTTTATCGAGGGAGGAATCATTGAAACCACACCAGGAAGAGTGATTTTCAATACCATTGTTCCTAAAGAAATGGGCTTTCAAAACTACGCCCTTCGTAAGAAAAGGCTTTCGGAGCTTGCCCTTTTATGCAATAAAAAAGCAGGCCTAGAAGCGACGGTGAAATTTCTGGATGATATGAAAAACATCGGTTTTGCTCATGCAACAAAAGCTGCTTTATCGGTTGGTATCACAGATGTTCTTGTGCCAAAAGGCAAGAAGCAAGCGATTGCTGAAGGTTACGATAAAGTCGCAAAAGTGCAAAAGCAGTACGACGATGGTATCATCACCGATGGTGAGCGCAGCTCAAAAGTGATTGCAATCTGGACAGAAATCACCGAGCAGCTATCTGATGAACTATTTACCCTTTTAACCGATGAAGGTAGTGAAGAATTAAATTCCATTTATCTCATGATCGATTCGGGAGCAAGGGGAAACCGCTCTCAGGTAAAACAGCTAGGAGCGATGAGGGGACTGATGGTAAAACCATCTGGCGATATCATCGAATCTCCTGTCACCGCGAACTTCCGCGAAGGCCTATCTGTACTAGAGTACTTTATTTCGACTCACGGAGCGAGAAAAGGTCTAGCCGATACGGCTCTTAAAACAGCCGACTCTGGGTACTTAACCAGAAGGCTTGTAGACGTAGCGCAAAATGTAATTGTCACAGAAGAAGACTGCGGCACTTTAGGTGGTATCGAAGTTACATCGATTAAACAAGGCCAAGAAGAGCTTGTTCCATTAAAAGATCGTATTTATGGCCGTACAGTCCTCGATACGATTTACCAACCTGGTGATAGTACAAAAATCCTTGCTCATGCAGGAGATGTACTTACTAAAATCCAAGCAGAAGAAATCGATGATGCCGGTATTGAGTCGGTGAAAATTCGATCTGCCTTAACTTGTGAGAGTAAGCGGGGTATTTGTGCAAAATGCTACGGCTTAAACCTAGCTACAGGCGTCTTGTCTTCTCTTGGAGAAGCGATAGGAATTGTTGCCGCGCAATCGATTGGTGAGCCTGGAACGCAGCTAACAATGAGAACTTTCCACACAGGGGGAATTGCCGCTGCTATGCTCAGCCCTGAAATCGAGTCAGATGCTGAAGGAGTACTGGTCTACATGGACCTTCGCGTTGTAAAAAATGATGCGGGTAGCTGGCTTGCTCTAAATAAAAACGGCATGCTCCATATTGTAAAAGATGAAAACCGCACATTAGAAGAGTACAAAAAGCTTCTCGAAACCAAATCGATTGAGCCTTTACAGTCTTTCAAAGTAGAGCTTGGATGCGAGATCTACTACGAGGACGGCGCAACTGTGCCTAAAGGAGCGAAGATCGGTGAATGGGAAGAACATAGTATCCCAATTATTTGCGAAAAACCAGGTTTTGTGAAGTACGAAGATCTTGTTGAAGGGATCTCCACACAAAAAGAGGTGAACAAACAGACAGGACAAACTGAGCTGATTGTAAAGCAATACCGAGGTGAGCTCCACCCACAAATCTCTATTTTCTCTGATAAAGAAGGTAAAGACCTTGTAGGTACCTATGCGATTCCATCAGGTGCGGTCATCATTGTAGATGAACAACAAACTGTTTCTGCTGGTATGATTCTTGCAAAACTTCCAAGAGGAGCAATCAAGAACAAAGACATCACGGGAGGTCTTCCTCGAGTAGCTGAGCTATTTGAAGCAAGAAGACCAAAAGATGCAGCAGAAATCGCTAAGCTAGACGGCGTTGTTGACTTCAAAGGCGTGCAGAAAAACAAACGTATTGTCGTTGTACGCGATCTAACCTCTGGTATGGAAGAAGAGCATCTCATTCCTTTAACCAAGCACTTGATCGTACAAAAAGATGATCATGTCATCAAAGGTCAACAGCTGACAGATGGTTTAATCGTACCTCAAGAGATTTTAGAGGTTTGCGGTGTTCGTGAACTACAAAAGTACCTGGTTAATCAAGTACAAGAAGTCTACAGACTCCAAGGTGTCGACATCAATGATAAGCATATTGAAATCATTGTAAGACAGATGCTACAAAAAGTGCGCATCATCGATCCAGGTGATACGACATTTTTATACGGTGAAGATGTAGACAAAAAACGTTTCCACGAAACGAACAAAAAAACAATTGCAGAAGGTGGTAAGCCATCGCAAGCAGCGCCTGTTCTTTTAGGGATCACCAAAGCGTCGCTTGGTACAGAGTCCTTCATCTCTGCGGCCTCTTTCCAAGAGACCACAAGAGTATTAACGGAAGCTGCTACCGAAGGAAAATCTGATTATCTCAGAGATCCTAAGGGCAACACCATTATTGGACATATTATTCCTGGAGGAACCGGGTTTGAGTACCATAAAAAAGTCCAACAGTACATTGACCGGGAAGCGGAAGAAGATCTTGAATTTTCTTTTGAAGATGCAGACAGTATCCCAGCTATGTAGCAGCTACTGTAAAACACTGCAAAAAACTGTTTTTGACAAAGCTAATGGATCTACGGATTCATTAGCTTTTTTTTATGCTAGATGATTTTACAAATATTTTTTCTTGTTGTATAGAGCGCGAACCCTCTTTTCTTGATGATATCTTTATATTAGGTGTATCATTGATCCCTTTTTATTATTTTTACTTAGGATTTTGATTATGTCTACACCGATATGCAATACCGCATCTCATAGAACTTTTATTGGTCACGCAACCTTATTTACAACTGCAAAAGACAACACTAGGCTACTAGATAAAAAAGAAGTTGCTCTCTTAGGCCAATACCTATGGGATAACATACCCAAAGTCGATAAACAGAGGTAGCTCTGTAGTGGTACAGGCAGCACACAAGAACACAAATTTTTATGTGGTAATCCAAAACTATGAAACGAAAAAGCTCATGCCTATTCTTAAACGTCTTGCGGAGCAATTTAGGCAAAGAGTCATACAAAATCCTATGTTTAGAGTTTGGATACCCCATCTAGCTATCCGATGTGATTTAAATAATAGGACTCATAAATTACATTTTCGGTTTCGTAAGGACCAGGATTTTTCTACATTTCTTCAGCAAGAAAAGAGATCTTCTCAGATAGATACGAAGGAGAATAGCCAGGTTTTATCTCTGTAGATCTCCAAAGATTTTTTTCAAATAGTTCGAATATGTATTTTAATTGCTTGCAATTTCTCTTGTCATGAAATTGCGGGAAAAGGGGGGAAAGCTCTCTATCAGATCAAGAAGACTTAGCAAAAGCCTGCATATCATGAGTCTTTTGCTCTTGGCAGCTGAGCTTTACCTCCAACTACGTTAACTCAGCGAGCTGTTAGGTGCCGATATTGGCTAGAACACTTGCGAAACGAAAGGCTACCAATGCAACTATAATTGCTGCTCCACCTATAGAAGCTAGTATGGGAGAGGCATGAATATAAGAGTAGACTAAACCCATTGCGGCAATAATCCCTAGGGCAATAGAGGCCACTTTAGTATTATCCGCACATAGTTTATGTGGGTCATCAGGAGATGGTCTAGAAGAGTTACTAAAAAAACAGGGGCAAAAAAGTTGAATACATCCCATAATATACCTTTATTTAAAATAATGAAAAGCACAAGCCTATAATTAGCAAAGGATTATATGCAATATCTTTTGTTATCAACAAAATTACAGGTCCATCTTTAGTAAGCTGTCAATACACGGCTTTCTACGAACTACTGCTGTTTCTACCCTCAGAACCTCTCTATTACTTGGATGTAGACAAACTACGCTTCTTCTTGTTGAGATGTATGGTTAGTAGAAGGGTGTAATGGGTATTTTCAGTCTATTTTTATAAGTTTATTGATTGATTTTCCCGCTAAATGTAGGATTCATTCCTTAAAATTTTTTAGGAGCCTCTTATGTCTATATATTGTTCTGCATCTCTTCCCCCAGTCTCTTATGTGAAAACAGGAGACTTACAGCGTTTTCAATACGTTTTTACAGAGTGGACAGAGCTTGAAACAATCTATGTATCTGTGAATAACCGTCTTTTTCCCCACTATGAAATTTCAGAAGGAAAAGAAGGGAAAAACTCTTTTCCAGATGAAAATCTATTGGAAAAAAGAGCGCATATCATCAGCCCTTTAGGCTCTTTGGAGCCCACTTTTCTTGATAACCAGGATGCCAAAGTGCATAGACTCTATTTTCAGTATAATCCTGTAAAAAAAGAAGGCTCTTTTGCCGAGCTTGTAAAGCTCCTTTCAGGAAAATATCAATCCGTATTTACTAGGTTAGAAAGCTATAAAAAGCGCTTTGACGCCTTTAATGAAGAAATGAAAAAATTCCAGCAGACTAGTAAACAGGTAAGCTCATTTCGAGCGCATCAAAAGCAGTCTCAGTGGTCTAGTTTTACTGAAGTTTCATGGCGGAGTTTGGGCTTTAAAGGCGCATCAAAAATAGAAGAGCCTGTTCCAGAAGAAGAAAAACAGCTAGATGCGTTTTTAGAAAAATATATAAAACACTCGCATTCCAGGCAAATGCTGAAAGAATACTTAAGCTTACGTAAAGATCTTCATGAATTTTTTTATGGAGAAAATGCTTTGACCGCTATTTCTCGTAGTGTTTATGAACTGAGCCGTGCATATCAAGATCTTTTGGGAGAAAAGTTAAAGTTGCTTTTGCTCGATGTGGCTGAAAAAGTGCGTTCCTTTTTAGAAAAAATGGATAGCAAGCTGTCTATTCCTTCATCTATTGCAGATGTATTTGCAGAAAAGAGAAGCGATCTTTTAGAAAAATGGGAAATAATCGATGAAAAACTGGGGAAAAGCCCGGTTGTTACAATAGAAATGGCAGATTTTCGCGCTGAGGAAAAGGATGGAAAAATAGAGTAGCCATTTTTTCTGTTTTATACAAAACAGCGCTTTGGAAGACGCTTTAAGAGACAAAAAATCCAAGAGCTGCTACAAGTAAAAAAGGAGTTTTTATGGTAGGAGTTCTATGCAACGTATTTTTTTATCCCTCATTTTAGCTTTAACGGTCCCATTTATTTCACTGCAGGCGAAGGTGAAAAAAGGAGATCAACAAGCAACTCAGGTAGGTAAAGCTAGTATAGCTTCCACAGGTAGCTCTGGTTATATGCAAAATTGGGTTTTTGCAGGCGGCGCTTTAGCGCTTGCTGTAGTTGGCATCATTATCGTGAGTATAGATCAAGGAGATACTCCTTCTGCTACCTCCTAAACATAACTGCAAAAAAAGAAGATAGGCGCCTTTATGACAAGTTCAAATCAGCTAGAAGAGTTAAAAAAATACACTACAGTAGTGGCAGATACGGGGGATTTTACCTCGATGAAGCTCTACAAACCTACAGATGCAACAACCAATCCTTCACTTATTT
>CALBPE010000110.1 GCA_937899275.1 uncultured Chlamydiae bacterium | reverse complement strand
GTCAGCCTGTTTTTTGCCTCTGTCGTCGTAGCGCACCTCTATTTTCCCTACTGGATGAAACAAGAGTATGGCTATCTTTTAAAAGAGATTTTTCCCTATATGACGTTAGGTGTTGTGGCCGCTATTTTTTTTCAGTGGATTGTAGGAAAGCTGTATACAAAAATGCCTGAAGTAGGCTTTTTCTACAGCTTATTGCAGATGGTTTTTTTTCTGCCTGCGGCGTATCTATGCATACAAAAAGAGCAGTTTTTTCTGTTTTTTCTTCTTTATCAATGGGCAGCTGTTGGTCTTTTCACCGGATATTTCCCTTGGGTTTTCTCTCTTTTTCATGAGAAAAGCCAGGCAAAAGTGGTGTTGATTTTATATAACAGCGCGTTTTGCCTTGCCAGCATACTCCCTATAGGTTTGACGCAGGTTTTTTCTGAGAGATATTTTGTAGAAGGAGCGTTTTTTTTTCTTGGCATATTAGGCGTTTTTGCCAGCATTTTTTATGGCTATAGTAGAAAAAATGCGAAAAGTGTAAAACGAACATCTCTACTGATGCAAAGGTTTTGAAGGAAAGGTTTTTTCAGTTATGTCCAATTACCGAGGTCATGTAAAACACAATTGTTTATTTTGGTTTCCCACTGCTTTTTTAGTTTTGCATTTTTGGATGCATCCCACCTACAGTCAGCTGGGAGCGTTTTCAGGAGCTTTTTTTTATGCAACTTTTTTCATGAACCCTGATCTTGATCTTGTCCATCAGGTGAAGTTATTTTCGGTACGTGGACTATGTTCGCTTCCTTTTCGGTGGTATTCCCGCGTGTTTATGCATAGAGGCATTTCCCATCACATCATTTTAGGGACAGTATCTAGACTCGTTTGGGCATTTGGAGTCTATCTCATCGTATTTTACTTTCTGTATAGAAGCCTTGATGGCTATGACTCTTTTTTCTACTACGTATCGTTGCACAAACATCTTGTCTACTACGGGGTTTTTGGTGTGTTTTTTGCCGACTTAGGCCACCTTTTAGTAGATGGTATTGGCATCAAACGGCTTTTTCGCTTGTAGTTTTATCCAGGGCGCCTTTTTGCAAACTGCTTTTTGGATAATCGGTATAATACATGTGGAGAAAGGATATGCCCCTTGGGAGTATCTGGATGCAAAAAATCTTCTTCGGGATTTCTTTGCATGCCCAAGCGCTTCATAAGCCCGATAGAGCGGGCGTTGATTGCAGAGGCAAAAGAGACAATTTCTGGTATAGCAAGCGTTGTAAACGCATACTGAAGCGCCCGAATAGCTGCTTCTTTTGCATAGCCTTTTCCCCAGTAAGGATAGGCTAGGCGCCAGCCGATTTCTACACACGGCATGAAAGCCGCTTCAAAGACCGGCTTATGAATACCTACAAAGCCGATGAAAGAGGCTTCTTCAAATAATTCTACGGCCCAAAGCCCGTAAGGATTTTGCTCAAGATGTAAACGGAGTTTTTCTGCAAGGGTATCGCTTTCTTCTCGGCTTAGCGTTTTTGGAAAAAACCGCATCACCCTTGGATCTTGGTTCATCGCAGCAAAAGGGGCAAAGTCGCTGGTTTTCCATGGGCGAAGTAGTAGTCTTTTTGTGCTTAACGTGATTGCATTCATCGAGTAGTTGATCCTTCAGTAGTTACTGGCTTACTTATTGCAATCAATTATAAAAGATTTCCCTCTATCTACCAAAGGATAATATAAAAATTTCTTTTCTAATTTTCTTGTATATCGTATCTGGTAGAAGAATGAAAGCAATACAAATTCAGAAGTTTGGTCCCCCCTCTGTTATGGAGCTTATGGATATTTCTATGCCTAGTATGCAAGATGATCAGGTGCTCATCCGGATCAAAGCTGCAGGTATTAACCCTATTGATTATAAAGTGCGTAGTGGAGGTCCTTCGATTGCACCTCGGTTACATGTATCTTTTCCTTTTGGGCTCGGATACGATTTTTCTGGAGAAATTATCGAAGTGGGTAAAAAAGCTGCGCACAGTAAGAAAGGAGATCTTGTTTTTGGAACAGTAGGGTTTCCCTCGAACCCAGGCTGCTATCAAGAATACATAGCCGCGTCGCCAAAAACCATTGCTTTAAAGCCAAAGTCTCTTTCTTTTGAAGAAGCAGCTGCTTTAGGGACCGCTGCCACTACTGCGTACCAGGTGATTGAAAAAACAGGGGTAAAACCAGGTATGCATGTCTTGATCCATGCAGGCGCCGGGGGAGTAGGTCATTTAACGGTACAAGTTGCCAAAGCAAAAGGAGCGTATGTGTCGGCTACGGCATCGAAAAAAAATCATGCTTTTTTGCGCAGCTTAGGGGTGGATAACCCGATCGATTACCACAAAGAAGATTTTATCGAGGTATTAAAAGAAGGCGTGGATGTGATCGTCGATCTTATAGGAAAAGATATTGGAAAACAGTCTTTACAGATCCTAAAAAAAGATGGGGTATTGATTTCTGTTCCCACAGCTCAGGTGAACTTGATTGTAGATGAGGCTAAAAAACAGGGTAAAAAAGCCCTCTCATTTGTTCAGAGCCCTTCTAGAGAGATTTTTGATCAGTTAGCCGCATTAACAGAAAAAGGTCAGCTGCGCGTACAACTTGGCCGCACCTTTTCTTTACAAGAGGCGGCGTATGCCCATGAAGAATTAGAAAAAGGGCACTTTGTTGGAAAATCGGTGTTTTCCCTGTAAATGCAGAATCGATCTTCTCAAGGCTCTTTTTTCCCACGTTCGTGCAGGAAAAATCTATGTTCGCTACAATCTTTTTCTTAAAAGATCGTTATGAACATACAAAACCTCCTTTCAGACTTAGGGCAAAGCGCTCTTTTCCCCCATTTGGAAAAGCGCTCTTCTGCCGAAAAGACCCATTTTTCCAATCAGTTAGCTTTGATTGCAAACAAATGGGAAGGTGGTCCCAAAAAAATAGAAAAAAAACCAATTCCTTTTGGAGAAACGGATTGTTTTCCTTTCTATTCTACTCTGAATGATCCACCTCAAAAGAAACGCTCGATGGTGATTCTTTTTGCTGCAGGTCTAGCAAGTCGGATGCAGTTAAACCTGCCAAAAATCTTAACGCCTATTGCAAAAAACCGGACGATTCTTGATTGGATCGCACAAGATATGTTGCAGGCCTCTCCAGATACATCTTTATGGATTATGAGTAGTACGGAAGGGTTTTCTGCGGTTTCTTCTTATGTACAAAGCCGCTCATTTCCTTTGAAGAAAATCGAGATATTTTCACAGGGAAACTACCCTTTTTTTTCTAAACAAGGGGGCTTTATTCTTGGGAAACATCCTCCTATTGTAGAGGTTCCAAGGGGAAATGGTGATGTGTTTTCTGCTCTGGCAAAAGCCCCTTTTTGCACAGAAAAAGCTCTACAAGAGGTGGATTATGTCCATTTTGTCAACTGCGATCTATTTCTTTCAGAGATGGTGTCTACCCCTTTAGAAAGCGCATTGGAACAGTTTCAAGTGGACCTTACCTTTCAGGTGTTTCCAAGGGGAAAAGAGCCTACTTTAGGAGTAGTACAAAGTCAAAATACAGCAGCGCGTATCTATGAGTATTCTGAATACCTCCTTCCAGAAAAAGGAGGGTTTGCCAATGTCGGCCATTACTGCATGCGGGCAAAAACGTTGCAAACACTCCTCAATCGTCCGGTGCATTTGCCCATGCATTGGGCAGAAAAAAATCATCAAGGGGTAGAAGGCTATAAAGGGGAGCGTTTTTTCTTTGATATTTTTCCCTATTTGCAGAAGGTACTGCCGGTGGTTTTTCCAAAAAATCAGGTATACCAGTCAGTAAAAACGGTGCAAGATCTATCTAATATACAAAAACAGATTCAAGATAAAGTGCATCTTTCTCCTTTTGATTAAAAAAATACCTAATGTAGTAAAAATTTCTAGGCGTTAAACCTGCAATTTTTTCATACTTTATTACATAAAGCATTTGAGGAGTGGAAAAATGCACAGAATACTACCTAAAGGCGTCATCGTTCCCTTAGTTACCCCCATCAATGAATATCACCAGTTTGACTACCTTTCACTAAAAAAGCTCGGTCAGCATATGCAAAACAAAGGCTCTACGCTGCTACTTTTTAGCGGTATTGGGGAAGGGCCGTCCATCGATATGAGCGGATCATTAGAGATACAGCGTTATATCTCTTCTATCATCCAAAGCACAAAAGAAAGCCTGCCTATTTATGCCTGCATCCATGAAAGTAGCGCGCAAAAAGCTCTAGAAATTGCAGAGATATTTTTTTCTTTAGGTATATCCGCTGTCATGGTCTCTATGCCTTCGTATTATCCTCTAAAAAAAGTGCATATCCTCCGTTATTACTCCTACCTTGCCGATAGAGTTTCAGGGCCGCTATTTTTGCATAATATCCCCTATATTACACACGCTTCTATCCCTTTAGATGTGGTACATCAACTGAGCTGCCATCCCAATATCTTAGGTATACAAGATGCAGAAGGGGAAAACAGCCGCCTAACTACTAGTCTATCTCTTTGGAAAAGCCGCACCGACTTTGCGTTCATCTCTGATGTGGAACATTTGCAGCTGGATGCTCTTGCTTTAGGAGCGGATGCTATCGTCGCTGCAACCGCTAATCTTTTTCCAAAAAGTTATCAAGATCTCTATGTAAATATCCGCCTCAACCGAAAAGATGAAGCGCGCCTTTTATGGGAAAAGATGCAAGAAATCAGCGCCATTTATCAAAAAGATCAGACTCTAGATGGAGCTCTTATTGGATTAAAACAGATGCTTTCTTATCTTGGGCTTTGCAAACCCTCAGTTTTTTTGCCTTTCATCGAAGCTTGTGAGGAAGAAAAAAAGCGCATCTACGATGAGATGCGCCATATGCAATTGATTCCTGATACTATAGAGAGAGAAACGCGATTAAAAACCGCTTGAATACATCTTCTTTTCATACAAAATCCGCGTGAGCGTGTCTAAGACAACAGCTGCAGGTGCAACATAATAGTAGGTGCAAAACCTTTCTCCTGCAACATCGAAGTCGTATTCTTTTGGTAAAGAGTGTTCGACAATTGTTTTTTGGTAGTAACAAAAAGGTTGGCTACTAACAAATAGATATTTTGCAGAAGGGGGGTAGTGTTTTGCCATTTCTAGCACCACGTCTCGCGTATTTGGTCTTCGCATTCCTTCAGTTGTTTCTTGCATATCGACGCAGATAAACCGGCACTTGATCTTGTCGGTTTTCTTGCTAATTCTCTGGGTTTTCCAAAGGTACTTTGCTGCATCGTATTCTGTATCGCAGCCAGGCGCGTCGTACTTTTCATCTTGTCCTAAAGGGCGCATACCGGTCATAAAGATAATTTCCTTTGTGTCGACTCCCTCCTCTAGGATTTTTTCTAAAAACCGGATCCGGTGGATCATACCGTTGATACGCGCTCCAAATACCGCAATGTAATCATATTTTTTTTGCGGGGGGTACCACTCGTGGATGAGGCTATGATCTTTGGCCCAGGATAAAATCAAGTGTTGCTGCTCCCGTTTTAACGGCAACATTTCAAAGCGTTCAGAGCCAGGTCTTCGCATCCAATATTTTTGGATTTCTTGGAGTAAATTGCCCGAGTCTCTTAAACCCAGTTTTTCTGATAAAGATTGTACAGCTTCTAAAGAAGGCTCTTTTGTAGCCGCTGCATGAGCTGTTGTGATGCTAAAAATAGATAGAAATAGAAAACAAAAATAATGAAATAACTGCATGGAGGTACCTGCTTTTTTTATTTAAGATGGGCAAGGTACTAAAAAATTTGATTTTTTGTACATGATTTTTTCTAAAAAGACCGGCGTCTACCAGTTGCAGATAGCAACAAAGGCTTATCTAAAAATTAGAAATAACTTTTTACGAAGTCGAAAAAAAAACACGCATCTTTTCTAAAAAGCTTTTTTTCTGGGGGTGGTTTTGCGGCGTTTCCAGCTTTTGAAAAGCAAGGAGAAGCTCTTCTTGTTCTGTTGACAGGTTGACAGGGGTCTCCACTTTTATTCTCAGGATTAAGCTGCCAGAGCCGTTACCATGGACATTGGGAACTCCTTTGTTTTTAACAGAAAGGCATTTACCATTTTGCGTGCCTTTAGGAATCACTACGCGGCATTTTTCATTTAGGATAGTGGGAACTTCTTTTGTTGTTCCTAGGGCAGCTTCTGTAAATGTGATGAGAAGGTCTAAGTAGACATCATCACCTTGGCGGGTGAAAGCTTCATGAGGCGCAACTTCAATGAAGACATATAGATCGCCATTTGGACCGCCGTTTACCCCTGCGTCACCGTAGCCGCTCATCTTTAGGCGCATGCCCGAGTCGACTCCTGCAGGAATACCTACTTTGACTTTTTGGCGTTCTTTCACGCGGCCTTCTCCTCTACAAGAAGAGCAGGGATTGCGGATGATTTGCGCTGTTCCTTTACAGCGAGGGCAAGTGGAAGACATAGAGAAAAAACCGCGGCTTTGAAATACCTGTCCCTGTCCTTGACATGTGGGACATGTCTGAATATCTGACGGGTTGACTGCCCCTCTACCATTACAAGAGCCGCAGCTAACAAAATTTTGGATTGCAAGCTCTTTTGTGCACCCTTCAGCAGCTTCCTCAAACCGAATCGTGATCCCAACTTTTTTACTTGCGCCTTGTCTTGCTTCAGAAAACCCCTCTTGAGAAGATCCTCCACCAAAGAACGATTCAAAAATGGAATCACCAGCTCCGCCTCCGCCAAAAGCGCCCATAAATGTCCGAAGAGCTTCTTCCATGGAGCTAAAGCCCCCTTGCGCGCCGCCTGCGCCAAAGCCTTTAAGACCATCTTCACCGTATTGATCGTAGATTTTTCTTTTTTGCTCGTCGCTTAAGACTTCATATGCTTCTGAAACATTCTTGAACAACTTTTCTGCGTTCGGATCATCGGGATATTTATCGGGATGATGTATTAAGGCTATCTTTCGTAAGGCTTTTTTGATTTGTTCTGGAGACGACGTTTGAGAAACGCCAAGAATACTATAATAATCGCTCATAGGTCTGGGAGTTGTGGGTTACCATTGATTGTATACGGAAGGGGGTTTTTTAGCAATCAGAGAAAACGATTGCTAAAAACCTTTTTTTCTCGCGTTTTTGGCCCGTTTTTGCGCAGCTTTCGATTTAGCTCGCTTTTTTACAGAGCGTTTATCGTGGAATCTATGCGCTTTAGCTGCTTTCATAATTCCTTCTTTGTCGAGTTTTTTCTTTAGAGCCCGTAGCGCTTTTTCAATAGGCTCACCGACGCGTACTTTTACACTAGGCATGTTTTTCTTTCCTAAAATTCAGAATAATTATCCTCCATCATACCAACGAGAAGGGTTTAGATCAATTTATTTGAGCGCATCCAAATAAATTGGTGCAAGAAGTGCGGTTTTTGCAAAAGAATAGGGTTCTTTGCTTAACTTGGAATTTTGCAATGCGCTGAGAGGATGTGCAGGATTTTCTTGAATTTCCACGCCGGCAAGCCGGGCTTTAAGAGGCGCGGCATTGAGGGAAACAAAGCGTTTTTTTTTATCGAGCTGAGAAAAGTTTTCTGGTGTATACAAAGTAACAACGCCCTTTTCTAAAGCGTAGATTCCAGAGGACTTTGCATCTAATAGTGGGATGTCCTTAGGATCTTGCATTGCGAGTTCTAAAGAGCTAAATCCTACAGCTGGAATATTTCTTGCAAACGAAAGCGTTTTTCCCAGAATCATGCCTACTCTTGTGCCTGTAAATGATCCTGGACCGAGTCCGATGTAGATTCTTTCAAGCCATGAAAATACCCGGTCTAGTCCTTGCTGCTTGATGAAGTCAAGCAAAGAGAGCTCGATTGTAGAAGATAAAGATGCGTCCCCTTGTAAGTGATAGGTCGCCTTTAAAGAGCCGTTTTCCATAAGCGCAAAAAGCGCTTTTTCTGTACTTGTATCAATGAGTAAAGAAAGCGTCATATCTCTATTGTAGCAAAGACAGCGCAATCCCGTCTAGCTTGCGATTTTTTGTCTAAAGCGCTATGATGACAGGTATTTTTTAGCAAAATAAGCACCGAGGGGATTTTGGAAAAAAAAACAAAACAGCCTGTAAAAAAATCGAAAAAAGAAACATCTTCTACTTCTAAAGGTGTTATTAAAGTAAAGCCTGTGACATTGGGTAAAGATTCTGTGTTTATTTTGCCTTTAAACCGAA
Organism: uncultured Chlamydiae bacterium; assembly: GCA_937899275.1. Taxonomy (GTDB): domain Bacteria; phylum Chlamydiota; class Chlamydiia; order Chlamydiales; family SM23-39; genus CALBPE01. Next base: position 19,389 of record CALBPE010000110.1, on the reverse strand, counting down.
GGCCCTTTTTTCCCGGTATGGCAGCTCCAATTGTTATTGAAACAGGCAGTTATTATGAAGTACTTAAAATCGTTGCCCAAAGTGAGTCGAAAACTTTAGGGCTTTTTCTCACAAAAAATGAACAGGCCAATATATACGATGTAACTTTAGAAGATTTTTTTCCTGTAGGGGTGCTAGCCCGCATTCTTAGAATCATTCCGATGGAAACAGGCGGCGCGCAGGTTGTCCTCAATATGGAAAAACGGATCTCCATTAAAAAGCCTGTGCAAAAAGGGTCTTATCTAGCTGTTCAGGTACAAGAAGAAAAAGATATCCGACCAAAAAAAGCAGAAAAAGAGCTCAAAGCGTATGCGATTAGCATCATTACGACTATTAAAGAGCTTCTGAAATTAAACCCTCTTTTTAAAGAAGAGCTCCAGGTATTTTTAGGCCATTCAGATTTTACTGAAACAGGCCGGCTTGCCGATTTTGCCGTAGCGTTGACCACAGCTACTCGCAATGAACTCCAGGAAGTTTTATCCACCTTTGATGTGGGGCTAAGAGCTGCAAAAGCGCTTGCGCTATTAAAAAAAGAACTGGATTTAACCCGCCTTCAAAGCAGCATCAATCAGACGATTGAGTCCACGATTTCCAATACCCAAAGAGAATTTTTCCTCAGAGAGCAGCTCAAAGCAATCAAGCAGGAGCTGGGCATGGAAAAAGATGATAAAAGCCTTGATATAGAGAAGTTCCGACAAAGGCTTGCCGTGCGTAAAGTTCCCGATGAGGTACAAAAAGTTCTGGAAGAAGAGCTAGACAAGCTCCGAGTGCTAGACATGCAATCTGCTGAATACGGCGTCTGCCGCAATTACATTGATTGGCTGACTTCCCTTCCTTGGGGTATTTTTAGCAACGAGTCGACAGATCTTTTAGCTTCAGAAAAAGTCTTAGAAGAAGATCACTACGGCTTAAAAGACATCAAGGAAAGAATTTTAGAATTTATTGGTGTGGGCAAACTCACCGGAGGCGTTCGAGGCAGCATCATCTGCTTAGTGGGCCCTCCAGGTGTGGGTAAAACAAGTATTGGAAAAAGCATCGCAAGAGCGCTCAACAGAAAATTTTTCCGTTTTTCTGTGGGCGGTATGCGCGATGAAGCAGAAATCAAAGGGCATAGAAGAACGTATATCGGCTCCATGCCGGGGAAAATGATTCAAGCGCTAAAAACGGTGGGGACAAGTAATCCCGTTGTGATGATCGATGAAGTGGATAAAATCGGGATGAGTTATCACGGAGATCCAGCCTCTTCTTTACTAGAGGTGCTAGATCCTGAGCAAAACCGCGCTTTTTTAGATCACTATCTCGATGTGCCTTGTGATCTTTCTCATGTGCTTTTTATTTTAACAGCAAACGTTCTCGATTCCATTCCAGAGGCGCTTAAAGATCGGATGGAAATTCTTAGATTATCTGGATATATTGAAGAAGAAAAAGTAGAAATTGCCAAACGCTATCTTATTCCAAGAAATCGCAAGGAAATGGGAATTAAATCTAAAGATCTTGCTTTTACTAAAACAAGTCTTCATAAAATCATCCACGGCTACGCTCGAGAAGCAGGGGTGAGAAGTTTAGAAAATTACATCAAAAAAATCCTTCGTAAAGTGGCTAAAAAATTAGCTACCTCAGAAGAAAATGCAGCGAAAAAAACAACAATTACCGATAAAAATCTCACCGACTACTTGGGAAAACCGGTATTTACTACAGATCGCTACTATGAAGATACGCCCATTGGCGTTTGCACAGGGCTTGCTTGGACAGCTTTAGGAGGCGCTACTCTTTATGTAGAAGCTTCTAAATCTTCTGCAGAAAAAACAGAGATGCAACTGACAGGGCAAGCAGGTGATGTCATGAAAGAATCTGCGAAAATCGCTTGGAGTTACTTAAGTTCCGTATCGGGTAAATATGTTCCCGACTCTCCTTATTTCCCAAAAGAAAAAGTCCATATTCATATTCCAGAGGGGGCAACGCCTAAAGATGGCCCTTCTGCTGGCATTACTATGGTCACTTCACTTTTATCTCTTTTTACCACTTGCCCTGTTAAAAAAAATATCGGTATGACAGGAGAAATCACACTTACCGGAAAGGTGCTACCCATCGGAGGGGTGAAAGAAAAGCTCATTGCAGCAAAGCGTTCGTTATTAACTACCTTAATTTTTCCTGTAGATAATAAAAGAGATTACGATGAGCTTCCCGAGTATTTAAAAAAAGGGATTGATGTCCACTTTGTAAGCACCTATGATGAAGTTGTCCCTATAGCATTTAAAACAGTGAGAGCAAAAACCGATGGAAACCTTATGGCAAAAAGAAAGCAAAAAAAAGTATCTCGATCCAAAAAACCTCGCTAGTTGGGCAGAGGCAAAGAGGTCTTGTGGCAAAACCATTGCCACATTGAATGGCTCGTTTGATATTATGCATGCAGGGCACTTACAAATCGTATATGAAGCTTCTTTACAAGCAGACCTTTTACTTGTCTGCCTGAACACCGACCGTTCCATCCGTTCGTATAAGGGGAGCTCTCGCCCTATTATTTCACTACCCTACAGAATGCAGATGCTAGCAGCAATAGGTTTTGTGGATTATGTCACCTGGTTTGATGAAGATACACCGATTGCCCTTATTGAAATGGTAAAACCAGATGTACATGTAAACGGATCAGAATATGGTAAAGACTGCATCGAGTCAGCAGCTGTCAAAAAGTCGGGGGGCAAAATCCATATTGTTTCTGCGTTAGAAGGGATGTCTACATCGAAAATTTTGGAGAAAATCAAAACATGCGAAAGATAGGCTCTTTAGACAATCAGAAAAACGCGCGCCGTTTTTCTGCATACCTTCGCAGTATCCATATTGAAAACACCTGTGAAATCTCTTTTGATCAAGACAAAAGCGCTTTGAACTGTGCAATTTGGGTGCAAGATGAAGATGCTGTAGAAAAAGCGTTGCAAGAGTTTGCCGATTTTCAAAAAAATCCCGACGACTCCAAATTTGCAGTAGATCTCCAGTCTATTGCAAGGCCTGTTTCAGCTATTGCAAATCCCCGTTATCAAAAAGCCCGCTCTAAAGCGCCTCCGATTTTCATTACAATAGGGATATTACTTGCTTGCTGCCTTTGTTTTTTTATCAACGCGCTACAAGAAGGTACGTTTTCACTAAATACCCAGCCTAAACCTGTAGTTGTTGTCACTCCTATAGCGTCATATTTTATGTATGGTATGCCTAGTAGTTTTTCTAAGTTAAACGAAGCCTTTGCAAAATACAACATCACAAAGGCTACTTTGGAAAAAGATCTGCCGCAAAAGGTGATGCAGGAGATCAAAGAGAGCTCAAATACTCCCTATTTTCGAGGTTTTTACCGTTATCTTATCGATTATCTAAAAGGAGAGCCTGTAGAGATTTCCCCTTTATTTGTAAAAATTAGACAGGGACAAATTTGGCGCTTTTTTACTCCTGCGCTTTTGCATAAAAACCTTTTGCATATCGTATTTAATATGCTTGTTCTATGGATGTTAGGGCGTCAAATAGAGGCAAGGCTTTCTCCATTTCGCTACATTTTCTTCCTTCTTATCGCAGCATTTGTTAGCAATACCTTTCAATACCTGATGTCAGGTCCATTATTTTTAGGGTTTTCTGTCGTTCTGCTTGCTATGGCAGGGTTTATTTGGATGCGGCAAAAAACCGCTCCTTGGGAGGGATACCCCCTATCGAAAAGCACGTTGATGTTTTTAGTGTTTTTTATCACCACAATAGCGTTGCTGCAGATGCTTTCCTTTTTTTTCGAGTTCTCTGGACAGGCCTACGATTTACAAATTGCGAATACAGCCCATATTACAGGAGCAGTTACAGGTATATTGCTGGGTAGGTTGCGGTTTTTTTCTTGGAGAGTTGATTGAGCAAAAGTGAGCTAATTGTTTTTGGAACATCGAGCCAGCAGCCAACCCGCTTCCGCAATCACGGCGCTTACCTTCTCCGCTCACGAGGCAAGGGGTTATTATTTGATCCAGGAGAAGGCACGCAAAGGCAGTTTATCTTTGCAAACACACCCCCTACAGCGGTAACGCATATATTGATTAGTCATTTTCACGGTGATCACTGTTTGGGCGCAGGATCGATGTTGATGCGCCTTAATTTAGATAAAGTGCCCCATACGGTTCACTGCTATTTTCCTGCAAGTGGACAAAAGCATTTTACTTATCTACGCAAGGCTTGTATTTATCACGAGCACATCACCATTAAAGAGCACCCCATCTCGCAAGAAGGCGTATTTTTGCAAGATGAAGATTTTACCATGAGCGCTTACAATTTAGATCATGGCGTTCCTACTTTAGGCTACCGCATCGAAGAGACTTCTAAGATCAAGTTCCACAAAGACAAACTCGATATGTTTCAGGTGAAGGGACCCCTTGTAAAAAAGTTAGAGCAGGAAAAAGAGCTGACTATCCAAGGAAAAAAAATCCACCTACACGACGTTTCCTGGAGACAACCCGGAAAAGTTTTTGCCTACATCTTAGATACAAAATACTGTGATAACACCTTAAAACTTGCGGAAAACGCAGACCTAGTTCTTGCAGAAAGCACCTACACAAGTGAAAGACAAGAGCTAGCAAAAAGGTATCTACACATGACCGCAAAAGATGCAGCGCTCATGGCAAAAAAAGCCGCAGCAAAAAAACTTGTGTTAACGCATTTTTCTGCTCGATATAGAGATACAAAGCTTTTTGAAAAAGAAGCCAGACAGTATTTTCCCAATACCTACGCAGCAAACGATCTCGATCGTTATAGTTTTGATTAAAATTTCTTGCGGAAAATCCAACAACCTGACAAAACATGCCGCACAAAACAAGCGGGTGTTTTATGGGTTTTTCTATTACTTTTCAAAATATAAAAAATACAATATTTCAACATACTAAGCAGACAGCAAGTTACGCAAAAAAAACTTGTTCCTGCCTGGCAAAAAAAGTAGCCGATTATTCTTTTTGGCTCTTCCAGTTCTCGAAGTTATTTCTTCCAGAACGAGCAGTACATTTAATCGAGTCTTCTTTTTTTCAGGTAAGGATCGCGCAAATGAATCAGCAGGTGCGTGACTTGAAAAAAAAGAATACACAAGAATTGGAGAAATTAAGAAATAGGAATAGTGATATTCAATTAGAAATTAATGAAATCAATCAATCAAAATTGAACCTTGAAAATCAAAGAGATGCAATTTCACAACAAAGTCAAAAAATAGAAGAAGATAACAACAAATTGAGAGGCAAATTGTTAAAGATTAATGCTAAAAATAAAAACAAAAAAAAGGACCTAGAGAGTAAAAAAGATGAGCTAGCAACCCTCAAACGACAATTGGCTGATTTTAAGAGCAGGCAAGCAAATTAAGCCGTTTTTCTGATTAGGAGCCGCTATCGATAGAAGGGGTTTTTGTGGACTTGATGTAGCCTTGTTGTATTTCAGAGGAATAGACGAGAAAAAGAGCAAATAACATGCTTATGCTACTGCAAATGATCTCTACTGAAATCCCTTCACCTAAAAGGAAATAACTGGATATGGAGGTGAAAATAGGACTTAGAAGACCTACAAAAGATAAGAATGTTGCTGTGAGATGTTTGAGTAGATAACTGTAAAGATTATAGCAGATAAGATTCGAAATCAAGGTGATCAAAAAAACAGGGAGAAGGAAATCAGCCCAGCTCCCTTGAATCATCGGATAGGTAGGGCTGATATAGTAAAAATGGGTTAGGGCAAGTACAGATCCAAAACCCATCCCATATCCATTGATGACAAGGGGAGAAAGTGTCTGGTTTTTGACCAGTATCCGTAAAATGATCCATCCATAAGTAGAAAAAAATACAGCTCCTATAACGGCGAGCTCTGGCCAAGATAAAAAGCTGGAAAACCGAAATAAATCCTCCGATCCACTTTGGGTGAGTAACACGGGTATGAGGGACGCGCCAGCAAAAAAAATGCCCAAGCACTTTCTAAAGGTAATCGTTTCTCCAAAATGTATGTAGGATAAAAGAATCGTGAAAAAAGGAGTTAAACTATACAGGCAGCAGGTTTTTGCAGCAGATACATGCTGTAAGCCAGAAAATTCTAAAATGTTGGTCAGGTAAATGCTAAAAAAACCAAAAGCCATAAGAGGCAGGTAGGTCTGCTTTTGCAGTTTTCTTTCTGGATGCTTTGTAAGGCACAGATAACTGATCAGCAGTATGCCAGATAGCGCCATCCGAAAAGCAGTCAAAAAAATAGGGGAGGTGTATTGAAGAGCAATTTTACTCAGAGAAAAACAGAGAGTCCAAAGAAAAAAAGTAAGTAAAGAAAGCAGTACTAACATTGCTCGTAATTATGCCAAAAAATATTTTTTTCATCTAGATCTACAAAACCGGCTAGGTATTCGGCAGGGTTGAGGAAGCTATCTTCGTAACTGCAGGGTGCTTCGGTCTGTTTTTATTCAGTTTAAATATATTTTTGCAATTGTTTGTAAAATAATTGCTTTACTTACTTTAAATACATAAATAAAACTTTAATAAAATATAACTATCATTCTAAAGATGGTTTTTGTAGGGTAAGTGGAAAAATATGAGGTAAAACCCTATGAGTATAAAAATAGAAGTAAAGAATGTTCAAGTAAACGCTGAGGTCTTAAATAATATCGTAAAGAATAAGTATCAACAAAAGCAGTTCATAACGTCTTGTACGAAAGTCGGTATAGAACAAAAAGTTGCTCAAAAAGCCTTTGATAAGCTGAAAGACGAGCTGAAATCCTTGCCAAAGGACTTCGATGAAAGCACGTTCAATATAAAACCAGTTTTTGGGGATTTTTTGCAGGCAATCTCGGAAGGCATTTCTGAAAAATACAACCGTTTAGAGGCCTTAAATACGGCAGTCTCCGAAATCAATAACTTTAACTTACAGCGCTTTGAATCTAAAGAGGTTAGGCGCGCTTCAAGTGAAAGGTTGAGCAATGCAGCAATTCTAGATGTAAAATTTACATAGATGAGATGTTCTTGTATCGTTAATAAGTAATCTATATTGTTTGGATTATTTTGGAGATCTCTTATGTCTAACATCGTTTCTGCAGGGTATTTTTCTGTGAACAAAGTATGCTGCTCACGAGCAGTGAAAGACAATTTTTGTAAAAATCCTCAGGTGCAAGCGGCCTTTTTCGACCTTTGCGTAGAGGCCGGCTTATCAAAAGAGCCGGTGGAAAAAGCCTTTAGCTGTTTAGTGGAGTCTTTAGGTAAGTTAGTTCCTGAAGAAAAACAATATCCTGAGGCTTTGAAAAAGCAGTTTACGCAGTTTTTTCAATAGATTTGTCCTGAAGACCGAAAAACTGCAAAAACCACTTTGCCTAAAGTAGTGAAAGCTCTGCAAGTTTTTAATAGAACTCTCACTCGAAAAGAAGGGCGTAGGCAGCTGTCGGGAGAAGTGCTTTCTGTTGATCAAGTGGTGGATTTTCAAATCCACCTTTCTGTATCCGATTATCTGCGGCTTTGTTTGTTTTTCCGATGCAAAAGTCTGAGTAGAAAGAAAAAATGCTCTGCGTAGATACTACAAGATGTAGGGAAAACGTAAGGCTTATGATTTTTGCCTTTTTTGGATTTCTTGGGCTGCCATAGCAAACGCTGCGGCTGCGTTGATCGAGTTTTTTCTACCAAATAGGGGAATATCTACCACGTAGTCTACCTTTTCTAGTACTGCATCGGATATGCCGTATTCTTCATTTCCGATGATTAAGGTAAACACCTCGGGGAAAAGAAAAGAGCCGATGCTTTCTGCTTCTTCTCCTGTCTCTAATCCGATGAGTGGTTTGGGCAAAAGATCGATGTCATCGATCTGGTATGCGGGAACAAATGCGTGAGCTCCCATGGATACTTTTTGCACTTTATCGTTATCGATAAATGGAGTGTTTGGATGAAAATAGATGGGACCTAAGCGGAGAGCTTCTGCTGTGCGAAGGATATTTCCCACATTGTAGGCAGAGCGCATCTGGTCTAAGAAAAGCGCTGCAAAGCCAAAGTCCTTAGACGGCTCTCTATCAAACCTTCGTATGGGAGGCAAGAGATTATGCTCTTTCAGTGACATGCGGCTTTGTTGTAAATGGAAGTGGTAGCGGTCAGATAGCTGTTTAGGGTCGCTAGAAGAAAATAGAGGCAGCTGCATCCATAGAAGAAAGGTCTCGTAGGTAGTAAACGAAAGGTTTTTTTGATCTAATGCATCTTGGTATAAAGCGCGGATGAGCTCGGCGCATTTTTTATGCTGCTGTCTTTTCTCTAATCGTAGAAACTTTTTTTTGGTAAATTCTAACACTTCGAGGCAAAATACTGCTGTAAGGTGCCGTCGAAGAAAACGAGTCCCTCTGGTTCAAAACTAAGGATTTTGGTAGCAAATTGATCGAGAAGATCTCGGTCATGCGCTGCGATAATTGCGGTGCCTGGATAGGTGTCTACCCCTGCTGCTAGAGCAGATACCGATTCAAGATCTAAGTGGTTATTTGGTTCATCTAAGATCAGGACGTTGGGTTTTTTCAGCATGAGATCTGCTAGGATTAAACGCGCCATTTCTCCTCCCGATAAATTGGGAACAGATTTAAATGCGTCGTCACCTGAAAAGAGCATTTTTCCGAGAACACCTCGGATGTCTTGGTCATAGACTCCGTTTGTCCGCTCTTTTAACCAGTCAAAGATCGAGACTTTATGTGACTTATCTACGATTTCATGATGGTTTTGGGGGAAGTATCCTGTTTCTACTCCATGACCTAAGCCGATAGATCCTGCAGTAGGATCAAGCGCGCCTTGTAGTAGTTTAAGTAGTGTGGTTTTTCCAGCGCCGTTACTTCCAATGACCCCGATTTTATCGCCCCGTTCAATATCTAATGAAAACCCATCGATGACCAAGTGCTCATCGTAGGTTTTTTGTAGGCCTTTGATAGCGTAGACGATTTGTCCAGAGGCTTTTTCTGGATCTTGGAAGCGGATATAAGGTCTTTGGATGTTTGATTTTTTTAGCTCTTTTGGCTCTAAGCGTTGGATCTCACGTATCCGTGACTGCACTTGCGATGCTCTAGATCCTGCGCCAAATTTTGCGACAAACTCTCTTAGTTGGGCCGCTTTTTTCTCTTTAGCTTTATTTTCGTTTTCAGCGCGCTCTCGAACAGAGGTTTTTGCTGTGAGCATATCATCATAATTACCAGGGTAGATAATGAGGGTTTCATAATCGATATCGGCGATTTGTGTTGTCACGGCATTTAAAAAATGTCGATCGTGACTGACTACAATTAAAGCGCCTTTATAATTGATGAGAAACTGCTCTAACCAGCCGATGGAAGTGAGGTCTAAGTGGTTTGTTGGCTCATCTAAAATTAGTGCGTCGGGATTACCGTATAAAGCCTGGCAAAGAAGCGCTCGAAACTGCTTATCTAATGGGATTTCTCGTAGGGGTTTTTGAAAAAGCTCTGCATCGACGCCCATGCCTTCTAATAGCATTTCTGCGTCAGACTCTGCAGTGTACCCATCTTCTTCTGCTACGATTTCTTCTAGCTCAGCAAGGCGCATGCCTGTGGCATCGGTCATTTCTTGTTCGTATAGCTCTTCTCTTTCTTTGAAAGCAGAAAACAGCTTGGTATTGCCTGCAATCACAGCGTCTAATACAGAATAATCTTGGTAGTCTTCGATGTTCTGCCTTAGAAAACCCACCTTTTCTGGCAGAGAAACAGAGCCTGACTCGGGGGAGGTAAATCCCATAATGATTTTTAGAAGGGTAGATTTGCCGCAGCCATTAGGTCCGGTAAGGCCGTATCTTGCCCCTTTATTAAAGGTAAGCGTGACATTGTCGAAAAGCGTTCTGCTGCCTACTTTTTTGGATAGATTGTGGAGAGTTATCATAAATTTGTAGTACCTTTCAAGATAGAATACCAAAATGATTGGATGAGAATCAAGTAAATGAAAGAACGTATTTCTGATTTTTTTGCCTATCTACAGGTAATGAAAAAAGCATCTCCTGAAACGCTGCGGGCTTATGCGGCCGATTTAAAAGAATGATTTTCAATATTGCCAGAAGGTGCAATCACTAAAGAAGGTGTGCGCGCTTATGTGGAGTACTTGGGAAAAAAAGGGTATAAAAGAAGCACGGTCCTTCGAAAGCTCTCTTCTTTTCGCTCGTTTAGCGCATTTGCTTATAAAAAAAAGTGGCTGAAAGAAGATCCAAAACGCTACTTATATCGGATGAAAAGAGAAAAATCTCTTCCTCGAGCTGTATCCTACGAGGAGGTGCAGCAGCTTTTTTCTCAACCTGATACAACATCGTACTTTGGCCTTCGCGACCGCAGTATTATGGAGCTTTTATATAGCTCTGCTCTTAGGATTGCGGAACTTGCAAAGCTAAATATACAGGATCTTTTTTTGGAAAAAAGACGCATATTGGTGCGAGGTAAGGGAAAAAAAGAGCGCCTTCTTCCGATCACCGATACGGCAGCTTGTTGGCTCAAAACCTATGTAGAGGATCCCCGCAGGCTGCAAGATACAAAAGAGCATAAAAAAATGCGGGATCAATCGGCTGTTTTCCTGAATAAGTGGGGAAATAGGCTGCATATGCGGTCGATTCATCGAAGTTTTTGTCTTTATTTGCAAGCAAGTGGTCTCAGCGCCTCGATTACGCCGCATACCTTGCGGCATAGCATTGCTACCCACTGGCTGGAAAAAGGAATGGACATCAAGACGATTCAAAAGATTTTAGGGCTTGATTCGGTGAAAACAACCACGATTTACACAAAAGTCTCGATGCGGGTGAAAGAAGAGGTCTATCAAAAGGCGCATCCTTTGCATAAAAAAATGTGAAAAGCGGTAAGCCGGATTCTGTTATGGCAATCATTCCTCTAGGCGTTTTGTCTCCAAAACGCTCAAGCGACTTTTGCAAGAGCCCTCCGCGAAGAACGGTGTATGTGGGCTCTTTGTCTTGCTTCAGATAGGGTTTGCAGCTCTTGGAAGTTGCCTTCAAACAAGAGACTAACTCACAAAGTTAGCATTTTCATTCTATCCAAATAGTATTCGGCGATCTGTTTTCTGTTGCACTTTCCGTAGCCTTACGGCCCCCAGTCTTTCACTGGTATCCTCTTCTATGAAGTCCAGACTTTCCTCAGGACGGTTGTCCCGCGATTGCCCGCTTTTCACAAAACATATACTGCGCTTGCGCTTTTTCTGCGGCGTCTTTTGGTTGTTTTTCCCTCTTCTGGTTGGATGTCGAGCCAGTAATGAATACGAGAACAATGTTCGCAGAAAATGATTCTTTCTCCTCTTCGAACAAGGTTTTCATGTTGCGCCGTTAATGCGATATGACATCCAGAACAGGTGCGGTTTTCAATGGGGACAACAACGCGGTCTTTTTTATTTTTTAACAGCCGCTCATAAATGACTCGAATTTCTGGGTCAGCGGTTTGAGCCAGCGCATCTCTTTGTTTTTTTAACGCTCTTCCTTCTTCGTTAATCGATTGGATGCTCGAGGTGATTTCCTCTTCTAATGCTTGGCTGCTTTCGGCAGATTCTTGCAGGCTGTCTTTGATTTTTTGTAAAATTTCTTCCTCAACATTTTTCTGGTCGATTAGATCAGAAGTTTTTTGTGAAGCTGCTGCTTTTTCCCTTTCAAGGGTTGTAATTTCTTGGTTTAGAGCGTTGAATTCATCCACTTTTTTTACACTGCTTTGCTTATCTTCTAGCTTCTGGATTTTTGCTTTTGTTTCTTCAATCGTCGTTTCTTTTTGATTGATTTCTAGTGTAAGGCTGTTGATATCAACTTCTTTTTCCTTTAGCTGTTCTTGTAATTCTGAGCGAAGAGATGCGATATGATGGAGTTCTTTTCCCCGGTCTTTTCTGAGCCGGATCAATCGGATCATCTTCATATCTAATTCTTGAATATCTAAAATGACTTTTAATCTTTCTCGCATCCGTTTATCCTAGGTAATTGACTAGTTAGTACTTTACTAAAAATCGGTGAATCTATCAAGAAGACTTCACCGTTTCGATAGAAAAAACTGGAGAAAGCCCATGTCCTATCTAAAAAACTATCTAAAAGCCTCTAAACACCTTGATCAAAAAGAAAGCGCTCTTGCTTTTATGGCATCTTTAGATGTGATCCAATCGGTAGATCCAAAAATTGCGCAGGCTATTTTAGCCGAGCTTACAGATCAAAGAAGTTTTTTGAAAATGATCGCTTCAGAAAATTACAGCTCTCTTGCCGTGCAGCTTGCCATGGGCAATCTATTGACAGATAAATACAGCGAAGGTTCTGTGGGCAAGCGGTTTTATGCAGGCTGTAAAAATGTAGATACGATAGAAGCGCTTGCAGAAGGGTATGCAAAAGAGCTTTTTGGTGCAGATTGCGCTTACGTCCAGCCTCATTCTGGCGCAGATGCAAATTTGATCGCATTTTTAGCGATTTTAACTGTTCGCGTACAAGACAAAGAGCTGCAGTACCAAGGGAAAAAGCTAGGAGAGTTATCGCAAGAAGAATTTCTATCGCTTAGAGATTTGATGTTGCATCAAAAAATGGTGGGCATGTCGCTTGATGCGGGAGGGCATTTAACCCACGGCTACCGGCATAATATTTCTTCTAAGTTGATGATTTCCTCTTTTTATGAGGTGGATAGTAAAACGCATTTGATCGATTATGCAGCGATACAAAAACAAGTAGAAGAGGAAAAGCCGCTGATCCTACTTGCAGGCTACTCTTCTTATCCTAGAAAAATTGATTTTGCAAAAATGCGAAATATTGCAGATAGCGTAGGGGCCGTTCTCATGGTCGATATGGCTCATTTCTCAGGGCTTGTGGCAGGTAAAGCATTTACCGGGGTGCACAATCCTATTCCATACGCAGATATTGTCACTTCAACGACGCATAAAACGTTACGAGGTCCTAGAGGCGGGCTCATCTTATGCAAACAAGAATTTGCCGAAGCGGTAAAAAAAGGGTGTCCTTTGGTGATCGGCGGGCCTATGCCTCATGTAATGGCAGCAAAAGCTATTGCGTTTAAAGAGGCGTTAGATCCCTCTTTTCAAGAGTATGCATCGCAAATTGTCCAAAATGCCCACGCTTTAGCAGAGCGTTTTGTCGAGCATGGAGCGTCTGTGATTACCGGAGGTACAGAAAATCACATGGTTCTTCTCGATGTATTTTCTAGTTACGGTCTTACGGGAAAAGCGGCAGAAAACGTACTTCGAGAGATTGGGATTACCGCAAACCGCAATGCGATTTTTCAAGATCCAAATGGTCCTTGGATTACCTCAGGTCTTCGCCTAGGTACTCCTGCGTTAACCACAATTGGAATGAAAGAAACGCAAATGCAGATGATTGCCGATGCAATTCATAGGGCGCTTAGCCATACCAAACCTAAGAAGGAAAATGGCGCGTTATCCCGAGTAGATGTGCTTACCGATCCAGAAGAAAAGCAAAAAGCGCAAAAACAAATCGAACAGTTGACAGGGGAGTTTCCCGTCTATCCAGAGCTTCTTTTCGATGAAGAGCTTTGTCAAACAATGTAGCTCTATGTTATAAAGAAAAAAAATAGGAGTCAGCCAATGGGACAAGATACAGCGCAGTCGTACAAATTCATGAATGATAAAATTGAAGAAGCGTTTCTAGAGAAAAGACGGATCTTTTTGTCTCGAGAAGTCGATTCTGATTCTGCAAAAGACCTTGTGCGTAAGCTGTGGTACCTTGAATGGAAAAATCCAGGCAAACCCATTTTGTTCTTCATCAACTCTCCTGGAGGATCGGTAGACTCAGGTTTTGCGATTTGGGATACAATTCAGATGATTGAATCGCCGGTTACCACCATTGTATCTGGCCTTGCGGCGTCTATGGGATCTTTACTGAGCCTTTCTGCTGCAAAAGGTAAGCGCTTTGCCACTCCAAATTCTAGGATCATGATCCACCAACCTTTGATTGGAGGGGTAATCCGAGGTCAGGCAACCGATTTAGAAATTCAAGCAAAAGAAATGCTGAAAACGCGGCAACAAATTGTATCGATCTATGCAGAGTCTACTGGAAAGTCTTTTGAAGAGATTGACCTTGCAATCGATAGAGATAATTGGATGTCTGCAGACGAAGCGCTGCAATTTGGTCTATTAGACCGGGTAATTTTGTCTTCTAAAGAACTTGAGTAATCCCATTTCATGTCTTTTGCTTCGCCTTTTTGGAAGTACCATTGCACGGGGAATGACTTTGTTTTTAAGGAAGATTCTTTCTATTTGCAGAGCCTTTCTGAAGAACATTTAGCAGGCTGGATAAGAGCGCTTTGCCAAAGAAGGTTTGGTATTGGCGCAGATGGGTGCGTCCTTCTCGGGAAAAAAGACGATTCCTACTCTTTTCGCTATTTTAATGCAGATGGCAGGCAAGCAGATTTTTGTGGAAACGCTCTTCTTTGCGTAGCGAAACATGTGGATAAACCTGCAAAAATTCAGCTGAAGATGAGCGGATCTTTTGTCTATCCAGAAAAAGAGGATTTATATGCCTGCGTACTGGAAGATCCGATTTTTCCATCTGATTACGCTATGCATACCTATACGCATCTTTACGGTTCTTGGGAGGTGCACTGCATCACTGTAGGCGTAAAACACGCCGTCGTTTTTGGCATCACCCCTTCTTTAGAAGCGCTTAAGGATTTAAGGATGCAATTTGATGCAAATATCACATTTGTAGAAAGCCAAGGCGATCATCTATGGGTGAAAACCTATGAAAAAGGCGTGGAAAGCTGCACTTACGGGTGTGGTAGCGCAAGTTCGGCTATTGCTTCGATTTTGTATTTTTTGCATAATGAAAAAGGACCTTTCATCATCCGTTCTTTGGGCGGGTTTTTGCAAGTGCATCTAGAAGAAGAGGATCAACAAGATAAAATCAACCACATCACACGCATTCGCTTAGTCGGATTTCCGCAATTGACGTGTAACGGATTTGGAGAAAGTTATGAAAGTTGGAATACCAAAAGAAGTCAAAGATCACGAATACCGCGTGGGGCTTACTCCTGATGCTGTCAAGATCTTTATTCAGTCGAGCCTAGTAGTTTTTTTAGATAATTACGCAGGGCTGCAGTTCGTCTTTACCTTTTGATGGATCATAGAAGCTTGTGCTTAGATTTTGGAGAATAAAGAAGAGGTTTACCGCTCTTCAGAAATGATTGTCAAAGTCAAAGAGCCGCAGCCTTCTGAATACGACTACCTGCAAGAAGGGCAGTTTTTATTTTGCTATCTTCACCTTGCTCCCGATCCAAAACAAGCAAAAGCGCTAGTACAAAAAAAAGTAGTTGCCGTCGCTTATGAAACCGTCACAGGCTATGACGGCAGGCTCCCTTTACTTGTCCCCATGAGTGAAATCGCTGGCAGAATTGCTGTGCAAGCAGGCGCTAATGCGCTGCATATGGCTTCAGGGGGTAGAGGGGTTCTTTTAGGAGGCGTTCCTGGTGTTTTACCAGGCAATGTCGTGGTCATTGGAGGAGGTATTGTAGGCACAGAAGCTATGAGGATGGCAATCGGTCTTGGTGCAGATGTTACTATTTTCGACCGCTCTCTTCCTAGACTGCGCGCTTTAGACCAGCTTTTTGCCCCAAAAATTAAGACGGTATTTTCTACGCAGGCGCATCTAGAAAAAGCAGTGGCGGACGCTGATTTGGTAATTGGAGCTGTTCTTCTTCCTGGGAAAACAGCACCTAAACTCATTACCCGCTCTATGTTAAAAAAGATGAAACCAGGCTCTGTAATTGTTGATGTAGCGATTGATCTGGGGGGGTGTACAGAAACATCACGGCCCACTACCCACTCAGATCCTACGTATGTAGAAGAGGGTATTGTGCATTACTGCGTCACAAATATACCCGCAGCTTGCGCTAGGACCGCTACTCAAGGACTAACTAATGCAACGATGCCCTATGCACTGCATATGGCAAATGTTGGGTACCGAAAAGCGATTTTAGATGACCCTAATTTACAACTAGGGCTCAATGTGTGCTACGGCAAGGTGACCAACCAAGAAGTAGCCGCAGATCTTCGCTATGAATATGTGCCTCCGGTACAGGTATTAAGGTAAGTGCAGTATACATGCTAACCTCAAGGGGATGAGATGAAGGCTCCCGCACCTATCGACCAGTATTTATCTCAGGCAAACGATCAATCAATTAAGGTGGTCGATGTCATCTTTTCTGAGGGAACGTATCAAGTAGAGGTCTTCGATCAAAAAGATAATGAGACGTACTGGCCGTTTTTGCAATTTGATGAAAAAGCGCATCTAGTCGACTTTTTTTGTTCTTGCCCCCATTCAGAAAAGCACCGAGGCTGTATTCATTTAGCGGCAGCTTTTCAGAAAATCACCAAAAAAGAGTTGATGCATATGCAGTATAAGCGCTCTTTTTGGTACGCCCTTTTTTCACTGATTGCCGAGAAAACAAGTTACCATACAAGTGTTTTGCGAAGGCAAGAGGGAGAAAAACACAGCCTTTTTTCCTACACGTTAGATAAAAATCCTAAGACGTTTCTACTTAAAACAAAAACAGCTGCAGCTGTAAAAGCGCTTCAAGAGATCATCGAGGAAAGGGTCAAAGAAACAGAAGAGACTTCATTGAAGTTTTCTAACTTATCAGCCCAAGAAATGCAGGAGTATAAAGAAGGAAGAGCGTCGATTACGTTGCGCTTTGAGCTGTCTTTTTGGTCAGATATCGCTAAATGGGTATTTTTACTTCAAGATGCAAGGTCTCCTTATACGATCCGATTTTCGCAAAAAGAGGATCTTCTGCCCGAAAAAATCCATGTGGATTTTCCCGATTTCTCTTTTTGCTACGAGATTGCCGAAGCTTCTTGGCCCGACTTGATTCCATCTCTTCGCACGGTAAAAAGTCGTTTTCAAGTAAAAGATGGGAGCTTACATGGGCTACATTCTCTGACTTATGATGAAACATCCTGTACATTTTTCTTGCATAGCTCTTCTGTAGAAAAAGCCCAAAGCCCGCCTGGAAAAAAAGTGGGGGAATGGTACTTTGCTCCTCAACAAGGGTTTTTTAAAAAAGATCCTCTTTTTTCTAAAGGAAGCGTTCCAAAAGAGCAGATCGATCCGTTTCTTCAAGAGCATACAGACTTAGTAGAAAAGTACTTGAAAAACGCGCCTTTCCATCGCACGCCAAAAAAGCTTTTGTATCACCTTACAATCGAAAAAAAGGGGCTATGGATCGCTCCGTACCTGGTCGAGGTGGGCGATCTAGAAAAACCCCACTCACAAGTTTTTCAGCTGCATGCCTACATCTCAGGGAAGGGATTTTTCGCTATCGAAGACGAAGGGCTTTTTCGAGAAAAAACCCTAATACCCATGGAAAAACTTGCTGCATTTGTGACAAAGCACCGGACCTGGCTGCATCAGTTTGCGGGATTTCAAACGCATTTTGGATCCTTAGAAGCAGAGTTCAACTATACGTTAAACGAAGAAAAAGCCCTTGTATTTACATCAAAAGTATCTACAGAAGATGCGGTATGGGATTTAGGAGAATGGATCTATCTAGAAGGGGAGGGGTTTTACCGAAAAAAGGGGGGAAAAGAGGTATTTGTTCTGCAGTCTGGTTTGACCATTGCAAAAGAAGAGATCCCCGCTTTTCTCGATAAATACAAAGATGAGCTATTAGGGGTAAAAGGCTTTTTCTTAATGGAGTCTCCTATAGAGACTTCTGGATTAGAGATTACGCTAACAGAAACAGAAGAGATTTTTGTGCGTCCTCATCGGAAATACGCTCCCTATTTTTCTGAAAAAAAGATCCATTTTTTTGGTAATTACGGTTATGTAGAGGGGCATGGTTTTTTTCAGCTAGAGCCGAGGTTTTCTCTGCCAGACCCGTTTACAAAAGAACAAATCATCCCTGCAAAAAAAGAAGCCTTTTTTTTGCAGTATGAGCTAGAGCGGCTAAAGCCTTTTACCACATACATCGATCCTAGATTGAAAAAACCCCATTATCTCCAGTTGATTGTGCAAACCATTACAAAAGAAAGGAAAAACCGGCAAGATCTTTGGCTGGTAGATTTAGAATATCAATCCGATATCGGTATCAGGCATGTTACCGATGTATGGCAAGCGTGCATTGCAAAAAAAGCGTGCGACTACTCTCCTGCCGGGCTACTCTTTTTACAAGAGCCCCGTTTTCAATGGCTACATACTCTTGGCAAAAGGCGTTTAAACAAAAAAAAGAACCTTCTTCGCTTAACCACTCTTGAATGGATCCGTTTATGTATTTTAGAAAACCTACAAGAGCCAGAGGGCAGCTCTTCTGAGAAAGAGGAGACAAGGAAATGGATGCGTGAACTTACCGCATTTGAATCGAAGCGTCTCATCGATATCAGCGACTTAAAATCTACCTTGCGTCCTTATCAAGAGCTGGGCTTGCAGTGGCTGTGGTTTTTGTATTCATACGGTTTATCAGGGCTTTTATGCGATGAGATGGGACTTGGTAAAACCCACCAAGCTATGGCTATTTTAGCCGCTTCTTTTAAAGAAAACCGCTATCAATCTTGTAAGTACATTGTGGTTTGTCCTACATCGGTGATTTATCACTGGCAAGATCTATTGGAGCGGTTTTTACCTCATATACGTGTGTTGATTTATTACGGCTTAGAGCGCTCTTTACAAGGTTTTTCACAGAACTACGACCTTCTTTTAACCTCGTACGGTATTTTGCGCACAGGTAAAGAAAACCTCGATTCGCATGCTTTTGAGCTAGCGATTTTTGATGAAATCCAGGTGGCAAAAAATCATACATCGCAGACGCATAGCTCTCTTTTGCAAATTCGGGCAAAGATGAAGCTAGGTCTTACAGGCACACCGGTAGAAAATCGTCTGCGGGAGCTAAAAGCAATTTTTGATGTTGTTCTTCCCGGTTATTTACCAGAGGAAAAAGGGTTCCGAGAGCTATTTATCAACCCCATTGAAAAGCACCACGATACAGAAAAGCAAGATCTACTACAAAAGCTGATACGGCCGTTTATTTTGCGTAGGAAAAAAGCAGAAGTGCTCCTCGATTTACCAGAGAAAATGGAAGAAATTTCTTATTCTGATCTATCAGAAGAACAAAAAATGCTCTACCAAAAAGTTTGCCGAGAAAAAACAGGCGCTCTTTTGCAAGAGCTAGAAGAGGGGCAGACGTCTTCTTATACCCACGTGTTTGCCCTTCTTTCTAAGCTTAAGCAAATCTGTAATCATCCTAGCTTGATTTATGGCGATCTCAAAGAATACGAAAAGCATGAATCGGGCAAATGGGAATTTTTTAAGCAGCTTTTAGAAGAAGCATTAGCAGCAAAGCAAAAAGTGGTGGTGTTTTCTCAATACTTAGGCATGCTTAGTATTATTGAATCT
>CALBPE010000109.1 GCA_937899275.1 uncultured Chlamydiae bacterium | reverse complement strand
AATGGGGCTTACTATCGACCGAAAAGGGGGCAAAGGCTCGCATATGAAAGTACGGATTCCGTCTGGAATCAAGTGGAGCTTAAATGAGCCTAGCCAGGGAAAAGTAGTCGCTGTGCTCTGCAGAAAACCCGCTAAAAAGACGATTAGAAAGATTGTAAAAGCTGTTTTAAACACAAGGGAGAAAAAAACGCCTTAATCTATAAAAAAAGCGTGCGATCTACCGATATAGCCACCTTATTTGCAAGAGGCTCTAATTTACGCTTTGCTAAAATCTGCATTTTAGGATAGTTCGTTAACACCCCTTGGATGGCAAAAGGATCATCCACAGCTTTTTCACAATGGTTTCTTATCGCCGTTGTCATCAGCGCAATAGGGATAAGACGATTATTTTCATCTACATAAAGACTTGTGTAGCGGATGGTTTTTGGAGCGACTTTATGTGTAGCTAGCCTTCCGATTAGTATGGCGTTTTTTCTTTCGCCTGTACTTGAGATTTTTTCTATTGTCTCGGGGTTTTTGGTAAAGCGCAGCTCTTTTGGAAAGTCTTTTCTACCAAATATCTCCTGCATCTTTTGTTGATCTTTTCCCGTGGCTTCTGCTAGAGGAAACAGTTGATATTTGCTGGGAAGGGGTATATTTCTCACCCATCTTGTACGGCGCATGGTTTTGCTATCAAAATGTAGAACGCGCATTTTTTCTACCGGCTTCTCAAAACCAAACTTCGTAAATAAGTGGTCTAAAATAGGTTTTTGCATATAGGAAACGCCAACCATTTTTGCACGTTTTTCTTGTAAATCCTTCACAAGATTTTCTATTAGAAGGTGAGCTAAACCGCGCCCTCGATATAAAGGCTGCACATAAAGAGATAAAATCTTGCCTTCTTCACCCGCAAAATAGCCTACACTTAGGCCTACAAAATGGGGCTTTTTATCCAAAAAACCGCTTTGCAGGGCAAATACACTAGTATTTGGATCTTGCAGTAAAGGGGCATATGCGCTGAATGTCAACGGCGCTACCAACTGACGGTGTTGGCTTTTTACCAGTTTAAGCAATAGCGGTTTTTCATTTGTATCTTTCATATAAAAATTTGTTGCAAATTTTTTTTTTAACTGCAAGGATGAAAAACATCTACCAGAATAAAAAATAGGGCCTGTGATGAAGGAAGAAGATTGGATAAAGATAGGGGAAATTGTGGCAAAAGCTATACATAACCCTGAACTAAAGAAAGAACTATTACACCATACAAAAAAAACCCTAGAAAAAGAAGGTCTCCAACTAGAGCAATCCATAGACTACAAAGCAGTAGAAAACACGCATACAACCTATAACTTAGTGATTCCAGAAAAACCTTTGGACTTACGGCAGCAAGTACAAAGCATCTCCTCTAGTTCTTCCATTGCAGAAATTGCTAGATTCATCATCACCAAATGGCATGAAAACGGTAAAGAAAAACAAGAGATAAAAGAAAATTTAATGCGTTTTCTCGCCTCTTTTGGCATAGAAAAGCTGCAACATATACAGATCAAAATTTATGAAAACACCAAGAGCACCTGCTATTTTGTCATCCCCAAAAAAGCCGACCACAATCTAGATGAACTAGAGCTAAGGCAAGTAGCTGGGGGTAAAGGCGGCGGCGGAAACCATCCTATTCCCCCTCCATCACCTACATTAAATAGCAACGTACCTCCTTTAGGTGTGGCTATGTTAGTAGTCGGACCCTAATTACATTTAATAAAGCTAAAATCCTCTTTTAATAAAAAACACCGAACACATAAGGTATTATGAATAAAAAAGAACAAATAAAGATTGCAGAAACCATTGCTCAAGCTAAAGAAGATCCGGCTCTTAAAGCGGAGATGCTCCTTCATCCTAAAAAAGCTTTGGAAAAAGCTGGTATATCCTTTCCTAATGAATTACAAATTTCTATCCATGAAAACACGTTCAACCACTACCACTTGGTGATTCCTCATCATAAGTTAGACAAAAAACAGCAGATACACCAACTAGAAGAAAACTCTTCTCTAGAAGAAATTTGCCGTTTTATCATCACAGAATGGCAAAATAACGGAGAAAAAAAATCTGCTTTTAAGAAAAACCCTATCGAAGCGCTGGAAAAACTCGGGGTAAAGCCGCCTAAAAACTTGCAGTTGCAGATTCATGAAAACACCGAAAACCAAATGCACCTCGTTATGCCAAAAACGCAAAACGATCAGTTAGATGAGCTAGAACTGCGTCAAGTAGCTGGAGGTAAAGGCGGCGGACATCATAATGGACCTCACCGCCATTTTCGCTCTGAAGGTCCATCTGAACAGGTGATGAGCATGTTCATGAGATAACGCTTATGACACATACCTTTGCGCCAGAAAAAACACCTACTGCCTTAGCTAAAATGAAACGATTTTTAGAGTTATGGCTTGGAGATTTGTCCTTTCGACAAAAATATGAAACGGCTCCTGATCTTCTTCTTAAATCCCATAATATTGCAGTAGACCCTGCGATTTTAGACGCCCTTTTAAAGCAAAAAACAGGCCGGCAGCCTAAATACCCACTCCAGCTACCTTCTGTAGAATGGGATGCATATACACAAGCTCTTCAAAAGAAAAAACACATGATGGATGATGTGCGCAAATATTCTCGATCCCACCATCCTATCTTTCAAAAATGGCGCTCGAGACAAATTGCCCGTAATAACCAAGAAATCGGCTCCTACCGCAATGATATGATCGTTTATTCTCCTTGGGCAGTGGAACTAAGCAAAGGCTGTTCTGTAGGTTGTTGGTTTTGCGGCGTATCTGCTTTACAACATGAAAACAACTTCTTGCATACAAAAGAACAGCAAAAGCTATGGCAGAGCGTCCTTACAGTCATGGAAGAGGTATTAGGTAAAAAAGCTGCTTCCTGTGGTTTTTGCTACTGGGCTACCGATCCACTAGATAATCCCGATTATGAAGCATTTATCGAGGATTTTTACCAAATTCTAGGGGTGATTCCCCCTTCAACTACTGCGCAGCCAGTAAAAAATATTGCCCGAACAAAAGCTCTTTTACACTACTGGAAAAAAAGAAACGCTTCGGTGCAAAGGTTTTCTATTGTCACAAGAAAAACCTTCCAAAAAGTGATGGAAGCATTTTCCCCAGAAGATCTCGTCGATATCGAGCTGATTTTACAGTTTGATAACACAGTCGTTCCTAAAGTGCTAGCGGGAAGAGCAAGAGAGATGGCGCAAAAAAGGAAAAAACCGATCCCTGGCCTCAATCTTGATAGCGATCCTTCAACCATTGCCTGCGTTGCAGGTTTTTTACTCAATATGGTCGATAAAACGGTGAAGTTAATCGCTCCTTGCGCTGCAAGCAGCGCCTTTCCGTTGGGTTACATCACTTTTGTGGAAAAAACTTTTTCCACTGCAGAAGATCTCAAAGACACCCTTTTTTGGATGATCGACCAGCATATGAAAACAGCAATAAGCCAAGAAGATACTTTGGCTATCAATCCGATATTTCAGCACACAGTGGAAAAAGATGCGGTGCATTTTTCATCACCTTTTGCAAAGGCAAGTTATGCAAAAAAAGCCGCTTATTATCCCCTAGCTGTTGAACTTGCAAAAGGCAAGAAAAAAGCGGTCCATCTTGTGCAACAATTACAAGAAGAGTATGGAATCGATTACATCACTTCTTTTTGTCAGATCAATACGCTATTTCAGAAGGGGCTTTTAGATGAGGCGCAGTTTCTACCTTAAAAGCTTTGTTTTTCTACAAGCGACTGAAATAACCCCTCTTGTTCTACTAGCTCTTGAAACGATCCCGATTGCACGATTTTTCCCCTATCTAGGACATAAATTGTATCTACGTCGACAATAGTAGACATCCTATGTGCAATCACGATTCTTGTCATTTGCAGCTCATCTAGATTTTTTCGCACCACTTCTTGCGTGAGATTATCTAAAGCGCTTGTTGCTTCATCAAGTAGTAGTATTTTGGGTTTTTTGATGATCGCTCTTGCAATCAATAAGCGCTGCTTCATACCTCCAGATAAATTCGAGCCCCCTTCAGGGATAAACGTATCTAATCCCATAGGAAGCTTTTCGAGCTCGTCGGCAAAACCACAAAGCGCTAAGGTGTGGGTAATTTCTTCATCTGTACAGTATCTACCGCATAAAATATTTTCTCTAAGACTGCCTCCTAAAATCGCGCTATCTTGTAATACCACACCGATTTGCTTTCGCAGCTCTATAATATCGCGGTTTTCCATACTAACGCCGTCGAAAAAAATCTTCCCTTTTTCTGGGGAAAAAAATCCTAGAAGCAGCTTAAAAAGAGTAGATTTACCTGCACCAGAAGGGCCAACAATTGCAATATACGATCCATGCTCGATTTGCAAAGAGATATCAGAAAGTAAAAGAGGCGTAGAAGGGCTATAGCGAAAAGAAAGTTTTTCCAGAAAAATATCTCCCTTAATAGGTCGAGATAGTCCATTTTTTTCTGGCATTTCTAAAGGCTCTTCGAATACAGGTTTTGCCCTTTTCCAAAGGGAGACCACCTTTGTCAATACGCCTGTAATTTCTCCTATAAAAGAAAAAATCGCTCCGCTAAAAGCGCCGTAAGCAGCAAAAAATGATAGAAACGCACCTAAGCTTAAGCTGGAGCTCACACTCGAAGTATGCTGGAGCTGTTTTGCAAAGCCGTAATAAAGAAGTAGCGTTCCCATCATCTGCATCGCTGTTTTAAAAACACGGAGAAGAGCCGCAATTTTTTGGACGGTGATCTCCTCTTGTTTTTTCTTGGCAAATGCTTTGGACCACATGTAAAATGCGCGGTTTTCTGCGTGCACTAAACGGATTTTTGTAATCCCGCTCATCATTTCCACTAAAAAAGCGTAGAGTTTGCCTTTTTTATCTAAGATTTTTTCTGTTTTTTGAATCGACACCGCAGCTCCTATTGCATAAAGAAAAGAGCCTACTGCTAAAGGTAGCGTCGTCATGACCGTAAGCTCTATGCTGCGATAACACATCACAGCTAGATACATAAGAGAAAAAAGCCCAGAAAATAGTCCAGTAATGCCGCCGATATGCAGCACTTGCCGGATTTGATCGATAGCGCTTACTCTTTGCATAAGATCGCCTGCGGTAAATCTGCGAAAAAAAGACAAAGGCAAGTGGAGCACCCGCTGCCACATACCTGACTGCATTTTGTTACTGACAATGCTTTCTATGCGAAGAAGCGCGAAAGACTCTGTCCAAGAAAACACCATGGATCCTATAGCTACAAATACAAACCCCACAGCAATCTGGTACAAAAGTGCAAATGATTGATCGGCAAAAGTCTGCCCAAAAATCCAGCCTATACCTAAAGGTATATATAACAAAAGCGCCGCCGATCCTAAGCCCGCAAGAAACGTTGTAAGAAAATCTTTGCCATTTTTTTCTACAGAATACCGTAGCAAATCCATACCTTTTGGAGGCTCTGGTAGGGTCTTATAAAATACATAGGCCTCCGATGAAAATTCTTTCATGTGCGATTTTTGTAATGGCGTTTTTGTTTTTTCATGACAGTCGATTACCTCATATTGGCAGGCTCTTTTCGGAAGAAGAGAAAGCGGCTTACGATTCTTTTTACGAAATACTAAAAGAGGTCCCACATCTTTACCGTAAAAAGAGGGATCAATCTCCACTTTACGAAAAGGCATATCCCAAAAATAGGCAATTTTTTCGATTTTTTCCTGAACGCTCAAACTAGACGGTAAATAAGGAGGCGCCTTAGTAACCACTATCCCCAAAGCGGCTGCAACTTTTTGTATGCTTTCGACAAGAGCGCATGGCTTTTGTACAAAAGCAGAAGGCGTTTTTGCTTGCAATATAGACGCTAGGCAAAAAACAGATTCTTGCAGCGCTTTTTGATTGAGGGTTTCTAACTGTTTACTTTCTGCAACTTCTCCTGCAGCTTTTTTCTGAAAAAACTGTAGACACATCTCTTCTAAAAGAAAGATAAAATCTTGGACAGCTCCCGCAAAAGCCCTTTCTTGCAACATTTGTTCTATAGAAAAGATTTCTATTTCTACAGGTGTAAGTGCATAAATAGAAAACTCTCGAAAAAAAAGAAGAGGGAAAGATTCAGCAGTATAGATTTTTTGGTCTAGATCAGCGATCTGCATTTTTCCACTACGCACCTTTAACGCGTATGATATAGCCTCTTTTTTTTCAGAAAAATAGGGCCGTATATGCTGCGTTTTTTTCTCCTCAAAAGAGATCTTTTCCCCCGGTTTAAAAGTAGCGTGCATACCTACATGCTCTTGAAGTCTATAGAGCAAACTAGCGCTCAGCGCTTTTGCTGTATGCATGATTTCAGATGCGATCCACAAAAGAGCGTTTTTTTCTATTTTTTCAAAGGAAATCTTGAAAAGCTCTACATCTTGTAGCGCCTGAATATAAAAAGCGCCTTTGATCGATTCTCCTCCTAAAAGGATGTGGCCTTTGCTTCTTGTAGCGAGAAAAACAGCGTTTGCCTCTGCAGTTTTGTAATAGATATCAAGCGTTCCTTTTTCAATAAAATAGAGCGCTTTTTCTTGAAAAAAAGCGCGTTCTTGCAGTTTTTCAAGGGTAATTTTTTCTCCTTTATGAAAAAGATTTTGTGGCTCTTTCATCTAATAGCTCCTTCAAATTGAAATAGCTTTTGATAAAGCCCCTCTTCTTTTAACGACTGATGTGAGCCTCTTTGTACGATAGCGCCTGCTTCCATTACTAAGATCTCATCGGCATTTTTCACGGCGCTCAGCCGGTGCGCAATCATCAAACAACCGCAGCCTCTTCTTTTGATATTTTGTAAAATACGCGCCTCTTTTTCTGGGTCTAGTGCACTTGTCGCTTCATCTAAAATCAAAAAATGGGGGTTTGTAACCAGGGCTCTTGCGATTTCTAAGCGCTGCTTTTCCCCGCCGCTTAGATCGATGCCTTTCGGCTGTAATATAGAGTTGTAGCCGCTTTCGCGTACAATCACCTCTTCATGAATATCTGCATCAATTGCTGCTTGTACGATATCTTTTTCCTCAATGTTATGATTCCAAAAGGTGAGGTTATCTCGAATCGATCCAGAAAAAATAAATATGCTTTGATCTACAGAGGTTATGGAGCTTGCAAAAGCAGCGGGGTGATACGCGCTTTTCGGCTTTCCATCGTATAAAAGCTGCCCTTTTGAGGGCATAAGTAGCCCTGATGCAATTTTTGCAATGGTTGATTTCCCACATCCAGAAGGCCCTACAATTGCCACCATTTTTCCCCGACTAAGCTCGAGGGAAAACCCCTGAATAAACGGCGGATGCGTTGGGATATACCCATAAGAAATTGCATCGATAGAAAGCGTTTTTTTCACCCTATGAAAAAGAAGAGATCTCGATTTTTTTGTAAAAGAGGGATCTTGCCTATTTTGTAGGCTATCTTCTAGGCGGATGAGCTGCGCTTTGACTTCTTGTAATACCACGCCCAGATCGGTGAGATTGCGAAAGGGTGCGCTCAGCTGCTGCATGACAAAATAAAGGCCCATTACGCTTCCTACGGTGATCGCTCCAGCAAGAGCAAGGTAAGCGCCTCGAAAGATAAAAGCCGAGGCCGCAACAATACGGAAAAATGGTGTCAGCGCTTGAATAGTAATATTACGCGTAGAAAACTCCTGCTTTGATGCGAGAAATTTTGTATTGTAAAAAGCCCATTTAGAAAAAATATTTTGCTCTAATCCAAGCGATTTAATCGTTTCAATATTCTGCAGGCCTCCTACAGAATACGCCATCATTTTGACATAACTTGTCAGGGTTTTTGCCATCGCATCTTTTCTCGACCGATCAATCCATAAAAGAAGCAAAGAGCTGCATATAGGCTCGATGATCGAAATACATGCAAGAGAAAAGCTAAACGAGGCAATGACCGTAAGAAATAATCCTATTTTCATAGCATTGAGCAAAACAAGCGCAAGTTTTTCGGTGATTTCATTGATGACTGTATCGTTTAGCTCGACTCTCCAAGCGAGATCGCCAGGATTTCTCTGCTCATAAAATGAGATGGGAAGCCTTAGAAGGTGATGTAAAAACCCGCTCGATAGTTTGATCGATAAATAGGCGTTGAGGCGGTATAAAAAAACCCCTTCAAAAGCGGTTAAGATCCCTTGAAATATAAAAACGATAAATACCGCAAAAACAATATTGCCGCTCCAAGACCAAAGTCCATCGATCACTACATGATCGATAAACATTTTTGATAAAGCGGCAAGGCTCAACGCGGGAATTACAGAAAATAGCTGGGTTAAACTAAGATAAAAAAACGGCCTCCCAGTGCGGCGTAGTCTTTTGCGTAAAATGGGCCACACCCTTGGGGCAAAGCCTCCCGGTTTGAAAGCAGGCCCAGGTGAAAATAAAAGAGCTATTCCTGTATATTTATCAGAAAATTCTTCTAAAGAAACGCGCCTTGGTCCCGTAGCGGGGTCGTTTAGCCGCACCTCTTTACTTCCTACTGCTTCCACTACGACAAAATGGTTAAAATCCCAAAAGACAATAAACGGCTGATCGATCTGTTTTGTCTCTTCTAAAGAATACCTAACCCCTTTTGCATCGAGTCCAAAAGATGCTGCTGCTGCGACTAAATCAGCTGCATTACTGCCATGCATAGAAACGCCGCAAGCAACCCGAAGCTCTTCTAATGAAACGTAGCGTTTATAGTAACCTAAAATGATGCTCAAAGCAGCAGCTCCACATTCTACTGCCTCCATCTGAATCACCGTCGGCGTTTTTTTTCTTGCCCTAGAAAAAATCTTCATGGATTTTCCTCAACCGACTCTGCCGCCTCTCTAAACAGCGGAAAGATATACTCTATAGGTCTTCTAGCTTCTGTACGTATTGTGATTTTTCCTACCGTACCAGTAGCAATACGAAAAGGAGGTCCTTTTTCTGAAGTCCATGCATAGCCGCTTATAGTGCGAAGATCTTTTACCGGCCTCAAAACCACCTGAATAGGTGATTCTTGACTACCTTTTAGTAAAAAGGAGACAAGGTTGCTATTGCCTACAATACGTAAGATCTCTTTTGTCGATACAGGAAAAGACCACACCTTTTCTACTCGTACTAACATCTGTCCATATTTTTTAACGTCTACGTTATTGAGATTAGCAAAGCCCAACATCCCTTTTCTTACCGTTTGATCCCTACTCGACTGCAAGTAGGCGTAGATCACGTTTTCTTCTTCTCGATTTTCCTCCACCCAAAAAAGCGCTACAGATTTTGGTGCATTTTCCCCTACTTTTTTCAATATAGAAAGTACTTTACCTTGTTTAGGTGCGCGTATATGAAGGCGTTTTTTCTCTAATAAAAGCGTCTCTATCACATCTTGAGCAATCTGAATTTCTTTAGCAAAACGCTGCGCTATATCTATTGCAGAAAGTGCAGCAGCCCTTGCTTTACCTTCAGAAATCGCTGTATTTGCCGCATCGATTTCCGTTTGTTTAGAAGAAATTGTTTCTTTAGCCTGGTTGATGGTAGGTAAAGCTAATAGCCCTTCACTGTATAGGCTTTCTTTCCAGCGTAGATCTTCTAAAAGCGCCTCTAGCTCCTGTTGCAAGCGGTAGATTTCCCATTCCTTGGCGAGGATCTCTTCTTGAATTGCTACCTTTTTTGCCTGCGTTTTTTTTGCATATTCCTTTTGAAAATCTTGTAGCTG
>CALBPE010000108.1 GCA_937899275.1 uncultured Chlamydiae bacterium | reverse complement strand
AAGCCGCACGAAAAATGCAGCCCCCTCTAAGAAAAGGCAGGCGATCTACCATAAAAAAACTGCAAAAACTCATCAAAAAATTTCCTAAAGAAGAAGGAAAAAAAGCGTATTTACCGCTAAAAGATCCTCCTAAGCTACCAGAAAAAAACGCACAAGAAATCCTTGAGAAAACGCCAGAAAAAAACCGTTTTTCTAAGTCTTCTATGGAAAAAAAGTTGTACGCCTTTTTTACAAAAAAAGTCGTTCTTCCAGAAAAAGCATCCGTCCAGATTTCTTTTATAGTAAACGCTCTTGGTAAAGTGGAAAAGATACTAGAAATTACATCCACATCAGAAAAAAACCGGATGTATGTGGAGGATTTACTGCGCGAGATAACGCTTCCTTTTTGCAATCAGTACTATCTTGAAACGCCTGTTTCTTTTACGATTGTACTGTATTAGAATCGAGATTACACACACAACTGGTACAAACCATGAAACGCGCTCAGCCCTTTTGTCTACTACTACCCTTCGTTTTTTTGTATACAGCTCTTTTCGCAAAGCCTTTGTATATTCCCGTAGCTTCTTTAGAAAAGCCCTCTTTACTCAAAGTAGCCTTTCAAAAAAGCTCTTCTGCCTTCAAAAGAAACTACACCGATCTTTTACAAAAAATCATCCTCAACGACTTAAACCACATAGGCGATTTTTCCGCTGAAGAGCTCCCCTATTTTTCCCGGCAAAATCTAAATACAAAGAGGAAAAACGGCTATGAGATCCAGGTAACTATCGCACAAAAACAAATTGAGCTGCGGATAAGCCAGCATAAAAAGCGCTCTCTTGCCCTGCGTCCTTTACCTATGACCGGAGAGATTGCTCAAGATCGAAAAAACATCCACCGCTTTTTACACGCATTTGGAAAAAAAATACTCGGCGTAGATAGCATCTTAAATACAACGATCTTATATGCAAATCGGGTAAAAAAACGGGGCAAGTGGATCTCAGAGATTTGGCGCTCCGATTACGATGGGCAAAATGCACAAAAAATCACCCACCTAGAAGACTACGCCACCCATCCACAATTTCTTCCCAATCAAAAAGATTTTGTTTTTGTATCTTATCAAGAAGGCGTCCCTAAAATTATGGAGTTTTTATGGGATACAAAACATGTGAGAAAAAAAATTTTTCTTCGCGGATCACAAGCCCTTCCGGCGATTTCTGCTGATGGAAAAAACCTAGCTTTTGTATCTGACGCTGCAGGAAGACCCGATTTATTTTTTCTTTCCTTAGATAATCAATCTGCTTATAACAAACCAAGGCAGCTGTTTTCTAAACCAGGTGCAACGCAGGCCTCTTCTTGTTTTAGTCCCGATGGAAAAAAACTAGCCTTTGTATCTGATTGGAATGGCTCTCCAAAAATCTACTTGCTAGACCTTCCAAAAATGTTGCGGTTTTCCACACCAAAAATCACCCTCATTACACAAAAAAAACGGCAAAATACCTCTCCTTCTTGGTCTCCTGATGGCAGAAAATTAGCCTATAGTGCTAAAACGGAAGGTATCAGGCAAATATGGGTCTATGACTTCGAAACAAAGCAAGAAACCCAAGTGACTTTTGGTAAAAAGCATTTAGAAAATCCAAAATGGGCCAAAGATAGCAAGCATATTGTATGCAATTCCGATATGCTGCAAGGAGCAGAAATTTACCTGATGCATGTAGACAAAAAAACGATACAGCAAATTTCCAACGGCGTGGGATATAAAAAATTTCCCTCTCCTGAATTAACAAGAGTACATTTATGAAACAGATTCTTTTTCTTCTCATTTTTTCGATTTTTCTTACAGGGTGTCAAAGGACAAGCTCAGAGGCTTGGGAAGATGTAAAAACCGCAGGTAGGTATGTAAAAAAAAGCGTCCAAGCTCTTTTTGGTTTCGATGTAGATGAATCAAGACAAATTGTTTCTTACGACGATTTCAACGGACCTGATCACTCCGACTTCATCCCTTTGCAAGATGCTGACTTGCAAAAAAGCGCGTATATTCAAGATCAAATGGTAGAGCAGCCCGTTAAACTACCAAAAGCGCCGGCTAAAAAAAAGGGTAAGTTTGATCATTTTGTCGATGCATCAAAACGCTACGGGGATATATTTCGAACGCTACATTTTTCTACAGATAACCATGTGATCACAGAAAAAAAAGATCTGATCTCTATTGATAAAATCGCGCTTTTTCTGAAAAAACATCCAAAAGCCCATCTACTCATCGAAGGGCACTGCGATGAAAGGGCTTCTGCCGATTACAACATCGCACTTGGTATGAGAAGAGCGCAGCACGTGCGGGTACTTCTAACAAAAAAAGGGGTAAACCCCCAGCAAATCTATACCGTTTCTTACGGTAAGGAAAAACCCCTTTCGTTAGGGGGATCTAACCAAGATCGGCAGAAAAACCGCAGAGCGCATTTTAAACTCTTTATTGAGGATGTGCGATGAAAAAAATCGTTATACTACTTGTTTTAGGATCCTTTTGGTCCTGCTCACCTCTCGCTTCTACCGCTGACGAAAAACAGCACCAAGAAGAGCTGACCTTACATGAAATCCAAACAAATCTAGATGATCTTAGACACGATTTGAACCGCTTTCAAACAGAGCTGAGTATATCAGATGACAAAATGCGCTATCAGGAAAAATGCCTTTCTTCTTTAAAAGAACAAGAACTAAAAGAGCTGAAAAACCTATACCATCAACTACTCGATCGTCTTGATAAAGAAACCCACGCCCTTCGCGCAGTGGAAAGTGAGCAGTACACAACAAACCATACGCTAAATGCACTTGCCGAACATGCAAAAGATACAAATAGCGCTCTAGTACAATATAAAAAACGGTGCAAAGAGCTCGAAAAACAGATCGCAAAACAGCAATCGGCATTTCAGGAAGTGGCCAAAATCCGCTCTTATCTTGAAGAAATGATAGAAGAATCGAGGAAAAACGATCCCCACACTGTATATCGGGTAAAAGCGGGCGACTCGTTAGAAAAAATTGCGCGCACATTTCATGTGAGTGTCGAGTCGATTAAAGAGGTAAACGGGCTTTCTAAAGATGTGATTATCGTAGGTCAAGAGCTGAAAATTCCCTAGATTTTCTGCTAAAAAGCGTTTTTTCCTTGCAAAAAGTTTATATTTACCCT
This sequence comes from uncultured Chlamydiae bacterium, assembly GCA_937899275.1. Taxonomy (GTDB): domain Bacteria; phylum Chlamydiota; class Chlamydiia; order Chlamydiales; family SM23-39; genus CALBPE01. The sequence continues at coordinate 13,558 of CALBPE010000108.1, read as the reverse complement.
AAATATTTTTTTTTACGTCGTGTGACTTTTCAAACGTTATTCTTTTGACTTTAGGGAAATGTAATGGGAAAAAAAAAGAGGCTTTTATTACTTGAAGATGAAAAGGATATTGCTGCTTTAGTCAAGCTGCAAGCAGAAATCTCTGGCTATAAGCTTCATGTGGAAGTAGATGGCATCAATGGCTACCAAGCAGCTGTAAGAGACCAACCCGATCTCATCATCATCGATGTGATGCTGCCCGGACAAAATGGCCTCGATGTATGTAGAAAAATAAAAAATAGCGCGATAAAATCGATTCCCATCATCATTTTATCTGGAAAAGGAGAAGAGCTCGATATCATTTTAGGTTTAGAGCTAGGCGCAGATGACTACGTAACCAAACCTTTTTCCCCTAAAGTGCTTTTCTCCCGAATTAAAGCCGTTTTACGAAGAGGAAAAGAACCAGAAAAATCCCCACAAGAGCTGCATTTCGGTCCCTTTACCTTAGAGGTAGACAGGTATGTTCTTCGGAAAGATGCAGCGGTGATTCCGATTACATTATCAGAGTTTGGTATTTTGAAAAGACTGCTTCTAAGCCAAGGCAAAGTGCTGACAAGAAATGAACTATTAAATGACATCAATAATGACGATGCATTTATCGTTGATCGAAATATCGACGTTCATATTGCAGCGCTTAGAAAAAAATTGGGACCAAAGTGCCCGTGGATTGAAACGGTACGCGGCGTAGGTTATCGGTTAAAAGATGCCGCACAGGTGGAAGAAAAAACCGGCTCTTAAATGCTATATAATACTACAATATCTCACATCTTTTCGCATACCAACGTTTTTTTTCAGAGTTTTTTGGATTTTTTAGAGAAAGATGTCTATAGTTAAGTCGTAATAGAGCAACGTATCTTGCTTTTTTCTAACCGTCGAAATATTTGTTGGAGGTAGTATGAAATCCCTTTTTTCCATCGCGATCATCATCGGCTTAACATCTTGCGCATCGCATCAAGCGAAAGAAGTCTATACAGCCTTTGATGATGTCTTTATCCCTACAAGATCTAGAAGTAAAAACACAAATGGTACGCTCCGCGCTATGTTAGATGAGCAAGACCGGCTGATTCTACAAAAAACCAGTCCTTCGACCCTGGAAAAAATCGAAGAAGGCGATCCCTTATTTTTAGATGATGTCATTGCTCTATATCAAGGTGGAATTAGCGATGATGTCATTATCCAGTATATTCATCACACAAGATCTTCTTACCGGTTAAGCCATGAGCAAATCCGCAAGCTAAAAAATGCAGGCATCAGTGAAAAACTCATCAACTATATGATTGACACAGGAAGATAACCTTAGCAAACACAAACGGTAGAAGAGCCTCTGGATACAGATATACCTTCTTTTGCAAAGGCGCTGCAAAGTCTATACCGCAAGCTAATCAAAGGATTTAAACGCTCTTGCCGTACACTTGTGTATCTGCATAGCGTTTTTTTTCTTTTGATCGGGCTAGAAATAACCGCCGGAGTCTTTTTTTTAGATTCCTATTTTTCTCTGAAAACAGCCGCATTTTTTTCTATTTATCTCCTCACATTTCTCTGCTACTTTTTCCTTTTTTTCTACTACACAGAAAAAAAACGGGAAGAGATCTCTTTTCTTGTTAGCGCATTTCTTGAAGAAGCGCGCTCTTTTGTACTACTACCAGAAGATTCTTACGAAAGGCATATATCGATTGCACATGCCTGCATACGTCTAGTAAACTACTTAGAAGGCTTTGAAGAGACGCTTTATACAGAAACGCCTGGAGTAAGAAAAGCGCCTCTTTCTCAAAAATGGAGCATTTTCTGGCATTTCTTCGATGTATTTACCTTAAAAGAACAGCTCATTGCAGCAGCTATTGAAGAACATATCCAGCAAATTTACGTAACGCCAACAGATATCGAAATCCATACCTCTCTTGCTAATACGTACCTTCTGCAGGCAGGCCTTTATGAAAACGGGAAAAAAGGGATGGAATCGCTTTTATTTTCCCCTTTTTATCAGAAAAAACAAGAAGCTGCTACAACGCTCCATAAAGCTGCTTTACAACATGCTATTGAAGAGTACAAGATCATCCACCACTACACCCCCGATGATCCTTGGGTCCATATCCAACTGGCAAAAAGCTACCACACACTTGGACTGCATTCATTAGAAATCAAGGAATACGAAACGCTACTGACATTAAGCCCACAAGATGCAGAAACCCTCTACCGGTTAGGAGTACTCTACTTCCAAGAAGGGCAAACAGCAAAAGGCTTAAAACTATATGAAAAACTGCGGGAAATTCATCCAAAAAAAGGAGAAAAGCTCCTTTCTTTTTACGGAGCCTACCGAGAAAAAACCGCGCAAAAACCGTTTACATAAGATACATCTGCAAAAATTCACTTAAAGACGCCCAGTCAACAGTTCCGATCACAATCCCTAAAAAAGAGAGGTGGCATGCCTTCCAATGCACTTTTTCTTGATAAAACCATTTACCCCAAAGATTACAAAGAAAAATGGTGATCACAGAAAAAAGAGGAAAAAGCATGGTGTGTTCGAAAAGAGAGGCTTTTTCCGCAGAAACAACGAGAAAAAATGCATAAAGAGCGTTTAGTCCCCCTCCCATAATACCAATTTTCCAGTCAAATGGACTAAGCGATCTTTTACCCGAACGGATAAAAATCACCGTATGCAGGATTGCAGCTGACATATACATACTTGGAGTAAACCATGGATTTGCCGCAAGCTGCTGCGGCAGCACGCGAAATGCTGTAGAATAATCGGGAAGTTGGATCATCAAAGCGCGCCACTGCATAGCTACTAAAAATAGTACATGGAGAAAAAACGCCATTGAAGCATATAAAGCCCAAGCTATTTTGTGCTCTTTTTTCCCTACATGAGAGCTTGCCCATAAAATACCTATAAGGACAAGAAGCGATCCCGCAAGATGAAACCTTGTATAACCAAAGCCTAGGCTAGGTCCAAAAAATAAAAACATCACAATAGATGGCAGAACATTCGATGCGTTTAGCCCTGCAATGGTTAATCCCGAAGGTCCATATTCCATGGCTCTTCCCAAAAAATAGAGCATCGCCCCAAAAACCAGTCCTACAGCTCCTCCAAAATACAAAATCGGCTCATTCCAATACAAAATCCCTGTTCGCAAAGGATGGATCATGATCGAACAAAAAGAAGCAACCCAAAGCTCGATCATTAAAAAAGATTTTGTGCTGTGTAAAGCCCCGAGACTTCTTCGCATACAAAAATTGTAGGAAGCAGCAAAAAAAGAAGAGATCATTACAAACAAAAATCCCAAAGACACCTTCTATAATCATTAGAGTGCATGTTACGTACCTTGGGCGATTTTCCTCAAAAAAAATCCACTGATCTTGTTTTTTTTCGTAGGGATTCCTTTGGATAATTAATGAATCACCGCATATAATTACGATAAAAGGATTTGGCATGACTCTCATTAAATATCTATTTCTTTCTTTTTTCTTCTTTTTGTCCTTCGATCTTTCTGCAAGCGCCTTGCCGCAATTTCCCCACCCTAAAACAGAGGAAGAAGCCCTTTTCATCCGCCGAATCGTCGACTTTTGGGAAGATGGAGAAAAGGCGCTGGTAAAAAACCAGATTGAAGAATTCATTTGCCACTTTCCCGAAACGATTTATAAAGAAGAGCTATTATCGGTGCTGGCGCACCTTTGCCTTGAAGAAAAAGAGTATGCAGATGCAGCCGACCACTATGCATCGATCACATCTGCCAGTCTACAGGAAGAAACGCTGTTTTCCTATTTACAAGCCTTAGAGCAGTTGCAAGATTTTCCTGCAATTTTAAAAGCAGCGCAAACTTTTAAAGACACTTTTATAGAAAAAGATGTGCAAAAACATCAAGCTCTGATCAGGATGCAAGCAGTAGCTACATTGCGACTGGGAAATACTGAACCCTCTTTAGAAAAAAAAGCGCGCTACCGAAAAACAGCAAAACAACTTTTTTCCTCTTTATTGCATACGGACGAAGAGCCGAAGATCATAGAGGATCTATCCTCTCTTTACGCCGAAGAAAAAGCTTATGAAAAAGCCGCGGAACTGCTCATCGAAGCAGCAGAAAAATTCCCACAAAAAAAAGAACATCTACTCTACGAGGCGGCCCTTTTCCAACTAGAATTTGAGCCAAATCTTGCGATCGATACCTTTTCCCAAATCTACCACATGCAAGGGGCGAAAAAAAGCGCTGCTGCGTACAACAAAATGCTCCTGCTATTTGAGCAAAAAAAATATGAAGAAATGCTTCTTGTAAAAGAATCTTTATTTGCGCATTTGGAAAAAAAACACCAAGACAAGCTCCATTTTTTTCTAGGTAAAAGCTATTTCTACGTCGAAGATTACAAAAGAGCAATTGACCACCTAGCCCATTTTGCTGGACAAGATCTAGAAACTTTAGAAGAAAGAGAAAACGCGTATTTTACCTTACTCCATGCAGCAAAAAATCTAGAAGACATCAACCTTTACACAAAATATTTAACAGAATTTTCTAAGACGCTTCCCAGCTCCTCTCTACTATTTGAGGCCTATTTTCATAGAGCGGATATGTATAGAAATCTAAAAAAAACCGCGCCTGCGAAAAATGATTACGAGTACCTACTGCAGCAGCCTCTACCCGAAGAGCTTTTACAGAAAACTCTCTATGCATACGCCCATCTTTTGTATAAAGAAAAAGATTTTTCTGCAGCGAAAAACGCCCTTGCATCTCTTTTAGAAAAGCCCAATCCAAAGCCTCAGGCGTGGAAACTTTTTGCAAATGCAGCGATTTTTGCCGAAAGAAAAGGCCGAATCGATGCAAAAGAATTACTTAGTAGTATCCAAAAGGTGCTCAGCGCAAATACTTGCCTTTCTTCTGCAGAAAAAAGAACGTACATATATTACCTAGCAAAAGCCCACTTTTCTTTAGAACAGTACGAAGAGTGCATTGCAGAAGCCATCCGCTTAACCGATCAAGAAAACTCTTCTTTAACAAGCGCTGCGTATTTACTACTAGCAGAGTCCTATCTACAAGGTCTAAAAAACGACGCTCTTTACTGCAAGTACGCAGAAAAAGCTCTGCATTCTTCGTTAAGTAAAGAAAGTAGATCTCAACTAGAACTAGGTCTTTTCAACGTATATCTCAAGCGTTTTGAAGAAACAAATGACCAAGAAACTCTTCTAACCGCTCGAAATCACCTTTACGGCGCGTACCTTTCTGGAGCAAAACTACAAGAGCAGAATCTTTTATGGCTAGTCGACACCTATCTTGAAGATGTCCACCAGATTATTGAGCAAAAACTTCATCTGATCGATGAAGAAGAAAAGCTCTTCGCAAAAAATGCGTTATCTATCTTAGAACATCTCGATCTTGCCGCGTTAGATGCCTCTTGGAAAGAAGAAAAATGGATTGATAAAGCGCTTATTTACGGATACCTGGGAGAGCAAAAGACCAAAGAGAGCCTGCTGGAACAATTGATTGAAAACATCGACGAAAGCTCCCACTTTTTGGGCTCTACTTACCTACATTTAGCCGATGCAAAAAGAGATCAAAAAAACTACGTGCAAGCAAAAGATCTCTACGAAAAAGCAAAAAGCTGTTTAATCACACCAAAAGAGCGTACATATTGCAAACTAGAACAAGCTAAAATGAGCATAAAACATGCCGCTCTTTCCGTAGAAAATGCACAAAAAACGCCTTTGAAAGAAGCGATCATCGAGCTAAAAACCCTCATACTGCAAAAAAACCTGCAGCAAGAGCCTTTGCATTTAGATGCAGCTATTTTATACATCGATGTGATTACATCACCTGTACAAGGAATAAAAAAAGAGGAAAAAACTCTACGCCTTGTACAAAAAACAATTGATTACTTTCTATCAGAAAAAGACGTCTTAGGACAAGAATACCAGCTTGCTCGGACAAGGTTTCCGGAAAAAGAATCCATTTTTTTGACCTACATGGATCTATTTGATCTGATCGCTTATGTCAGCAAAGCGAAACTAGCTCATCTCAAAGGAAGCCCTGAAAAAACGGCGCATATAGCAAACGCTCTCGAGCTTGTAGAAGAGTTATCGCTGCATACTCCATCTACTTTCTTTGTGGAGACGCTATCTAACCTCAGAAAAACCCTTTCTGATCTACAATAGTTATTCACATAATTATCTTATTCTTTTATAGATAAAGAAATTTGACTGTAGATCTTATTCTTAGTATAGTTGACTGGCAACATAAGAAAAATAATGCAAAAAATCGATCCATTTTTTATCAAAAGAAAATTACGCATTCCTCTTTCGTTTGTTTTTTCTTGTATTGTTCATCTAGCATGCATTGTTTTATTACAAAAATCTTCTGTTTACGTCACGCAAAACGCGCCCAACACGCAAGAACATAAAGGTAAACATGCTCGATTTTTACAAGAGATTGCAGATAGTTTAATAGAGCGTCCTAAAGACATACAACCTCCTTTACCCTCTCCTAAAAATGAAGCATCTCGCGTTGCCTTTACTCCAAAAACCCCAAAAGAGCCTAGTGTATCTGAAGAAAAACCAGCTTATAAAGACCTAGCTTGTAGCGCAAAAGCGCATATAGAGAAAAAAAAGGCCTCCATCGAAAAAAATACGCCTTTGCCATCTTCCCCTGTTGATTTATCTGTAGAGCTACAAGAAGCCTCGTCTCTTTATGTCCCTTTTTATACCCGTTTTTCATCGGAACAAGAAAAATTGCTTGCTGAGGAAACGTTTCCTTTACAGCAAGAGGTATCTTTTAGCGTACAAAGACCGAATCTACCTAGTATAAAACAGCCCCCTTTCGATTCTACAGAAAGCTCTACCTATCTAAAAGAAATGGACCCCCGCTCTTGTATCGAGCAAAGCTGCGTAAGCGCTTTTCCATCTTCTGATCTAGAGATAGAAGAGCCTTCGGCTCTTCCCTCGCTGCAAGATCTACAAACGATATCTTGGTCTGATGCATTTGCTATCGATGTGCAGTATCTAGAGCAAGATGAAGATACCATTTTATTTGCGGCCACATTTTTACCGAAAAAACAAGCTTCCTTCACAAAACTCTCGCAGCACATCTACTTTTTAGTAGATACATCAAATGCTATTCAAAAAGCGCGTTTGAAAGCGACAAATAGCGCAGTACAAAGGTCTCTTTCTTACCTTACAAAAGAAGATCGTTTTAACATCATCGGATTTGATACCAATACGTACCGGTTTTCCCCTGAAAACTGCATACCGAATAACCAGGGGAAAAAAGCCGCGCGAGAATTTTTGCAAAATCTGCGATTAGGCAGCCTATTTTCTTCTGCTGACCCCTATAGACCTTTGTATGATGCGCTACATGAAACAGTCGATCCCCACGCGGTATCTACCCTTGTCCTCATTACAAATGGAGATGGGATGAGTAACCGGTACAACAGCGAAGCATTTCTCCAGGCTTTCACCCAAAGAAATCAGGGGAAATTTCAGGTATATTGCCTTGCGATGCAAGAAGATGAACACAGCAAATATTTAGAGAATTTAGCTTTATTCAATCGGGGTGAGCTCTACACATCCCATACGAAAGGGGGATTAAAAAGAAGGCTTTCTAAATTGGTGAAATCGATTCACTACCCCATTGCAAAAAATGTTTCTCTAACCGCATCTTCCCGCAGTGATGGCCACACAATAGAGTTACTACCTGGAAAAAATCGGATTCACCACCTCTATTTAGACACCCCTTTTGTCGTGATGGGAAAAACCAATCGAAAAGAGGATTTCATCCTATTTCTCCAAGCAGAAAATGGAGATAACTGCATCCATATCCGTAAGGAAATCTGTTTACAGAAAGCTTGTTCTGCGCAAAAATATTTAGAAGAAGAGTGGGCTATAGAAAAAGCTTTAGCTTCTTACGATGCGTATTTCTCTACTGGAAATAGCTCCCATGCAAAAAAAGCAAACGCTCTTCTTACGCAGCACGCACTAAAACCGTTATTTCCATAATGTATATTATTCGAGGGGCCTTTGCAGGAAAAAAACTGCAGACGCCAAAAGTTTCTACTACAAGACCTACAAAAAGCCAGGTAAGAGAGGCGTTATTCAATATCTTGCAAAATCAGCTTGCAGGCGCAAGGTTTCTAGATATCTTTGCAGGATCGGGATGTATCGGACTAGAAGCCATGAGTAGAGGAGCTATCCACACCTCTTTTATCGAAAAACACCCTGCAGCGGTGCAGGCAATTGTTTCTAATGTACAAACCCTACAAATACAAGACCGGGTAAAAATTATTCAGGGAGATGTCAGGCAAGAAGCAACGTTCAAAAAAAAAGCAGAAGGCCCTTATGACATCATTTTTATGGACCCCCCTTACCAAGAAAAAGATCTACAGGAACTGTTGCTCAATATCCTTAAAAAAATCTCCTCTTTTCATCTTTTGAGAGACAAGGGAAAGATCTTTATTGAAACCTCGAAAAAATCCCCCTTCACCGCCCCTGCATTCTACCACAGCAAAATCCGAACTTATGGATCGACTGCTCTTCTTGAGCTCGGGCTTTCTCCTTTTACCTAGATTCCATCAGAAGATCATTTAGAACGAATAGGGCTTAAGTAGAGGCGATTTTTCGTAATCGATGATGCTGGTACTTTGTTGCAAATCGATGGGATAGCTGCGCTTTCGATCTTTGCTAACAACAGCAAAAGAGGAAAAGCTTTGCGTCCCATCACTGAAAAAAAAAAGCTCTTTTTTCTCTTTATGATCGAGAAAAATTCCTGTAAAGCGCTTTTCTGGATACCTCCAGCTTTGGGGATAAACCTGGAGAAAAAGCCCTTTTTCTTCATTGGTTAAGACAGCTACTGCATCGGTTTGTGCAGTTTTTGTAAGCGCTCTTATCTCGCTTAAGGTTTTATCAAGGCTAGATACGCTTTTTTCTATCTGTTTTTTCTTTACCGGGAAAAATGCAGTTAAAGATAGATAAGAAGCGGTACCAAGTAAAGCGAGAACAAGAACCATCTCAAGTAGAGTAAGCGGCTTTTTAGTTACTACGATCATTATACTTTTTTGAGCTTACCACTAACCGGTCGTTTTCTACGATAATATCCAATTTTTCACCCCAGCCATCGACAAGGAGCTTGCCTGCATCTTTTACCAAGCCTGATTTATTGAGGTAAAATTTTGGTTTTGCAGCAATTTGTTCTAAGGTAAGAGCGGGATTTAACGTATACTCTAGCTCTAAAATATCTTGCACTTTTTGTATTGTAAGCTCTGTCTGCTTGACTTTGCTTTTTTCTAATACCCCTTGCATGTTGTAGCCAACAATTGCTGCAACAATCCCAATCAAGGTAATGACTATCATCATCTCGATGATCGTAAGGGGCCTTTTTTTTCTTTTCATAAATCTCTCCAAAATTACTGAATAAATGAGTGTACATCGGTTAAAGGAAGCAACACCGAAAGCAAAACAACTCCCACAACAAGTCCGATAAAAACGAGTAGCACTGGTTGTAAAACGCTGGTACATTGCTGCAGAGATGCATCAAATTCTTCTTCATAGATTTTTGCTATATGCAAAAACATTTCAGGCGCTTTACCGCTTTTTTCCGCAATAGATAACATACGGGTTACAAAATGAGGTATGTATCTGCTTTTAGACAATTCTTTTGATAAAGAGCCCCCTTCCATCACAGCTTTTCGGACGGTTTCAAGCTCTTTTTCAAGGGTTTTTTGCTGTACTGCATACTGCGCTAATTCTAAGGTTTCTACAAGAGGAAGGCCTGCTTTGAGAAGCGTAGCGGACGATCGACAAAAACGGATAAATCCATATTTGATGAAAAAATCCTGTAATACAGGGATAGATAGCGATAGTTTTTCCGCTGCCAGCCGAAACAAAGGCACGTATCTAGAGGCAATCGCTGCAAAAACTACGCTACAAAAACTGAGAAAAAGCCCTAACTGATGGGAAATGCAAAAATGGCTGATCGAAAAAATCACTTGGGTAAAAGGATGCAAGGGACGATCAGCAAATAAAGGAGCAAGAGAAGGGATCATAAAAAATATAAGCGCAAACAAAATCAACAGGCTAAAACCAAAAAGAAGAAGGGGGTAGCTAATAGCGCTAAGGATTTTTCGTTTCAATGTCTCTTCTTTTTCAATCCAAGCAGCAAGTTCTTGCAGCACCACAGCAATAGAGCCCGATTTTTCTCCGTTTTCCACCATCTTGCGGTACATTTTATGAAAACTTTTGGGGTGTTTTGCCAGTGCAGACGACAACGAATGGCCCTGACGGACGCTATCCATTAGGTCTAAAATAATGCTATGCATCTTGCGCCCTTGAGATTTTTCTTCAATAGCAAGTAAACACTCAAAAAGAGGCAGGCCCGCTTGCAAAAGCTGGTAAAGCTCTCTTGTAAAACCTAGGAGCTCTTTTTTCGATAGGACAATTGTTTGATGCCGTTTTTTTTCCTGAATAGAAAAAATAATGAGATCGGTATTATTTAACGTGTTTTTCGCATCGAATAGAGTTTCTGCATGCACAGAGCCTTTCTGTTTTTTTCCTGTAGGTGATAGCGCTTGAAATTCAAACAAAGGCATGGATCAGACCTCCATTTTTACCACGCGAAATACTTCTGCAAGAGTGGTGATTCCTTCTTTTGCTAGTAAAAGCCCGTGATCTTTTAGTGTGAACACCTTAGCCGATTGCCTAATGCTATCTGCGCTAGAAGAGCGCATGATCTCTTTTTTTACCGCATCATCGATGGGCATATATTCATAAATAGCGCATCTTCCTTGATAGCCTTTATGATATCAAAAGATACATCCCTTACCTCTATTTAGTGGCGTTTTTAAAGGGCCTATTTAAAGTGATTCTACGCTATCTTTTGCAGGGTCGTACGGCTCTTTGCATTTAGGACAAATTTTTCTCACGAGCCGCTGCGCTACAACACCTATAACTGACGAAGAAAGGAGGTAAGGTTCAATGCCCATTTCCACAAGCCGTGTGATGGCGGATGGAGCGTCATTGGTATGCAACGTACTAAAAACCAAATGGCCTGTTAAAGAGGCTTGAATCGCAATTTCAGCGGTTTCTACGTCTCGTATTTCCCCTATCATAATCACATCAGGATCTTGCCGTAAAATATGGCGAAAGCCTGCGCTAAAGGTCAGCTCTATTTTAGGGTTGACCCCAATTTGCGCAATTAACGTCAGCTTATACTCGACGGGATCCTCAATTGTCATGATGTTGGTTTCACCTGCATTCAGCTCATTGATAGCGCTATAAAGCGTTGTGGTTTTACCGCTACCTGTAGGTCCTGTAACAAGCACCAGCCCTTCTGGTGATTGAATATCCCTTCGGAATCGATCCAGTATAGGAGAAGGCATATTGATTTTTTTCAGGCCGAGAAGGACATTACTTTTATCCAAAAGACGCAGCACAACCCTTTCGCCTAAGTGCGTGGGCAGAGTACTTACCCGAAAATCCACTTCCCTTCCTCCCATAGAGAGCTTGATTCTGCCATCTTGTGGAAGGCGCGATTCTGCGATATCTAAATTTGCCATCACTTTGATGCGCACAACCATCGGTTTTTGCATGTCCACTGCTGGCTCATACCGTTTTTGCAGTACCCCATCAATCCGAAAGCGCACGAAAAAACCGGCATCTACCGGCTCAAAATGCACGTCTGATGCGCCGCTACTAATAGCTTCAATAAAAATTACATTCAATAAGCGAACAACGGGGTTTTCTGAAGAGTGCTCTAAAAGATCGTAGCCAGAAGAGCTAGCTGTTTTAGGCAAAGAAGTGGCTATTTCTGGAGGAGAGATAGCGGCGTTTTTTTCTCGATAGCATTGTTCAATGGCTTTTTCTACAGCAGATTTAGGAGCATATACCGTTTGCAGCTCTTTTTGCAGCAATAAGCGGATCTCTTCTAGAGCGTCAAAATTTTCTACATTAGCGGTAGCTACCCAGATGATCCCCTCTTTTTCCTGCAGAGGAATAAGCCCCTCTGTTTTTGCAAAAAGATAGGGAACAAGCGTTTTTTTCTCTTGAATAAAAGGAAAGTCACTTAAGTCTTCTATTGGCAGGTGCTCTTTTCTCAATTACGCCGCCTTGGAAAAAAGCAGATCAAGCGTATCTGCTAACACCTTTTGCTTTTCTTTTTCTTTTGCCTCAGAAATCTTTTGTAGAAATTCAGGAAGATCACCTGCTCGTTTTCGGAGCTCCTCCTTTCGAATCATCCGCAAATCTTCGATGGGATGCTTGATGATTCTAGGGGTGATGAAAATAAACATCTCTGTGTTCATATGGGATTCAATGGTCTGACCGAAAAATTTACCGATACCAGGAAGGTCACCTAAAAAGGGGGTTTTTTCCTGGTTTTTTTCTTTTGTCATCCTTCTAAGCCCGCCTACAATAATGGTTTCTCCATCAGCTACGGTCACCTCGTTTTTGACCGATCGTTTGGTAACAGGAGGGCGGTTATCCGATGAGGACTGCGTCGTATCAAATGTGATATCGGTTACAAGGGTGACAAATCCTTGATCTCCTTCCTCGCCAGAGTAATGAATGGTAGGCGTCATTTTTAGAATGGTTCCATACTGCGCCCGGGTAAATGATGTTTCAGATCGGGGATTACTTGTAGAGGAATCTAAAATCACCGCGCCGTTATTTAAAGAAATCTCCTCAACAATCGAGATGCTAGCAGGGGTTTGATTGACCGCTAAAACGGAAGGGTTAGCGTTGATTTTCATATCTTTTTGCGCCATCAAAAAGTTGTAGGTCAGGTCAAAATCTGGCGTATACTTTTTTCCAGTAGCGGCAAAGACAAATTCTAAAAGCCCGCCTCCTTTATTCGATCCGTCAAAATCGATAAAGCTCGCATTCCGGTTGACATTAGAGCCGATTTTCAGCAAATTGATCCCTCGCTGCTGTTCGTCTTGCAACTTTTTTTCTACAAGAAGAACATCGATCTGCACCATTTTTTTTGGCACATCGATTTTTTGTAAAAGAGACTTGATTTTCGGAATTTGATCTTTTCTTACGACCATCAATATAGAACCTGTTTTAGGATCCACAATAAAATTACCATCAATCACATGCTGTTTTGCGTCTGTTTTTTTACCGGAAACTTTCTCTTTTTGCATAGAAGAGGTTTTTTGTTGGGCGAGTTGTACAGTTGCAGGAATTTTATCGGTGTCGGTTTGGACTAACGACTCGTAAACCTGAGACAAAATATCTGCAATATCTTCTGGATTCGAATGCTTGCAAGAATACCAGTAGACCGTCATTTCATAAGGGTCTTCTAACTGCCCTTCGAGTTCTGCAAGTACCGTTTCTGCCCGTTCAATAGCATGCCGGTTGCCTACTAATACTAACCCCTGAGGTACAGATAAAAAAATTAAATCTTCCGATAGCTGACTATGTAAGGGGATTCTGGTTTTTAATCCGGGAGAAGGAAAAAAAGCTTTTAGAATTTTTTCAGCAGCAGCGACATCAATTTTTTTACTATGCACAAATCGGACCACTTTTTCTGCATCTTTTTCCCATATAGCGTCGTAT
>CALBPE010000107.1 GCA_937899275.1 uncultured Chlamydiae bacterium | reverse complement strand
GACTACAACCTGCACAGTGGTTTCTTTAGGAGCTGATTCTTTTTCAATAAAGCTGCGAACAGCCTTCAGCTGTTCCGGCTCTGGCGTGCATAAAAAAGCCGCTCTTGCCTCTGGTTCCATAAAAAGAAGCTCTTCCCTTTTTTGACAAATCCCCTCGATTTGTCCTAGATCTTGCTTCAAAATATAGAGTTTTTTCGCATAAGGGCCGAGCGGCTTGACGCCGATACCATTCGATCCTAAGATCACTTTGAGCATCGGATCCCAAGATGCCCTTGGAATCGGAATCGCTGAATGGATCTGTAGTTTTAGATTTAAAATTTCTGGAGGAATGACATAAAGATAATCTACGCTTCCATAATCCATGATCAAATCAGCTAAAGTCAGCTCTCCTGAATCCCATAGACCGCAGCCTTCTTCAGAAAAAAGGTTTGCATCTGCAAAGGTTTGTCTCCAATTTTCTTCTGCAAAGGCGATCTCTTTTCTTAAACTGCGGATGTCTTCTAAAATAAGAGGGTATTCCTCTTCGGAAAGGGTGTTTGCGCTTTGGTATTTTTCCCGAAGGAGCTGCTTTAAAGACGCAATTTCCTCATTATGAATGCGGCCTTTTTCAAGGGCAATCTGAGAAGATAGTTCTGCTGCTGCAGAAGCGGAAAAAAAACCGCTGCATAAAAAAAGAGCAACAAAATAGAGGCTTTTTTTCATTGAAACCGCCTTTTAGAAAAAGAAGAGCCTCTAGAAGATTTTTTTTCAGCTTTGCCCCGCACTCTACCTGACTCTCTGCCCGATTCTCTATAAGAGCGCTTCATATGAGATGGGGGGGATTGTTTGTTGGGGATTTCGATATAGACATCCATTTCTTCTGTTCTAAACGCGTTATATAGCTTACCCGATAACCACTTTTTCCGCGCTTTTTTCTTCACCTGTTTTAAGTAAAAAAAGGGGCCTTTGCCTATATGACTTTCTAGTTCTCTTTTCGGCAAAGCTTTCCATACGCCATCGATCTTAACCGCCCAACTGCCTACTGCAAGAAGAAGGGGGATCTGATCGATTTCCATCTTTACTTTATTCGGGGTTTTTCTCTGGATATGTTTGATCAAAGGGGTTGGAAGCGCTTCTTTACCTACTGGAGATGATGCGAGAAAAAACGGGTAGGTTTTGCTGCCACACGCATCCCATCCTTGAAAAAAAAGCCCCTTTGTATCCGCTTTGAGCACCTTTAGGACAGGTTTGTCCAAAATTTTTTCTACCGCGCCTACTTTTTTCCACTCGGTAGATGACCAAATGAAAAGATCGTTTACTTGGACTTTTCTCCGGGTTTGATCAGGTAAAACTATCCAATAATAGGGCCTTTTATCGCGATTTTTTGCCGCAGGCTTAGAGGATAAATACAGGTCTTTACCTGCGGATTTTGCTTTAGAAAAAAAAGCAAAGTGCTCTGGCATATTCGGACTAGAAATAGGGGGGTCTCGAAAGAGAGGCAAAACAAGCTTTGTTTCGTAAAAAGAAGAACTGGCCTGCCCTTCTTTTACATAAGCGCCGATCTTTTCTGTATCGATATGCAGAAGAAACTCCATAGACACATCTCCCAACTTTTCTGGTAAAAGATAGCAAGATCCAGCGCTTAGCCTCTCAAAGTCATCTGAAAAAGAGTTGAGTTGAAAGTAGATTTTCTGCCCCATGACCACCTCCTGCTGAAATCCTTTTGTAGATCGCAGGAAAAAAAGCCCCTGCGTTCTATCAGGTCTTGGAGAAACGTACTCGACAGATAAGGCGTTTTTCAGATCAGGGATTTTACAAACAAAAGGAGACGGCGCCTTTTCAAATAGGGAACTAGGCGCTGTTTTAGCCACAATATTTTCCGAAATAGCAGGATATGCTGGAGAAAAACCAGGAGATGGTGGTATGTTTTTTAGCTCGTTTAATAAAATAGCAAGTCCCAAGCAAAAAAAGACAAGTAGACATAGAGCGGCTGGGGAAAAACGGGGCGGATTGGTGTTTGGAGGAAGTTGCAGAAACGCCATACTGTATACCGATAAAACAGAGAATCTACTTTATAAGAAAATCGCAAAAAAAACAAAGAAAAGCTCTATGTTACAAAGTTTGCAAAAAAATAAATAACTATTTAGATTAATATTAGATAGGGGTAGATGAAATCAAGTTTGATACTATCATAGACACATCTATTTACAATCTGTTGTTATTGAATAGAATAGGAGTTCATCGATGGCTAAAAAAGACAACTTTTCCGATAAAATTAAAGAGGGAGTCTCTGTACAAGAAATTGAAGATTTTGCAAAAAAATACACAAACGAGATGTTTTTAGTCCTCGCGTTTGTCATTGCTTGCATTTCTAGCATATTTGATTTTTTTACAGGGCCTACTTTCAGCATAGTGTGCGCAACTATTGGAGCGATTGTCGCTCTTTTAATGCCTGAGCGCATCCGGGAAATTGCAGAAAAAATCTCAGGGTTTATCCACAAAAAGGACAAAACCACGCAGATTGTTGTAGGCATTGTACGTATCGTTATTGCCATTTTTCTGCCTTTTATCCTGTTTGCAGGCATTGGGCTGCAGTGTGGTATTGGGTTCCATACAATCGAAAGCAGCTCTACTTCTTCGGAGAAGTAGCATATTTTTCTTCGAGAGAAGAAAGATAGCTTTCTACTGCTTGCACTGTAAAAAGGGGCGTTTTCTGTTTGTAAGACTTTAAAGCAGAAATCGCATCGTGGGGATAAATACCCAAACGATCTTCTAAAGCGATGATCTGCAAAAGGGTGCAAAAATAAAGTAAGGTATCTTTCTTGAGAGATCCTTGTAGCCGTTTTGCCTGCTCTAAAAGGGCGGCGTCATTTGCTTTTTCTACCGAAAGCCTAGAAAAAGCGCTGTAAGTAGGACTGTGTTTTTCCAAACGGCAAAGGGAGCTTTCGACAGACTGCCTTTGTTGATCGAGTAGATCTTTTTCTACAGCCTGCTGCGCGATCAACGGATCGTAGACAAATTGTAGAGATACGCACTCCTCTAACGCTTTTTGCAGAGCTTTTGCTTTTGCTGGATTTTGTGGATCAAAAGACCAGGCTTCATATACAGGATGCAGGCGAGATGTGGGTTTTTCCGCCAGATAACTCGTATATGAAGATCCGATTTTTCTTTGCACAATAAAAGCGCTCATCACTAGAGCTGTTGCGCTCAGCAAACAAAGGAGTCGATTTTTGTATAGCCAATCTATCATAATAAACCTCTTTTCAGGATAGCGCATTTACAGTTTTCCGCAAAAAGAATCTACCGCAAAAGAAAAATAAACCGCCTTATGATAGAACCAGTTTGGCATACACCTTTTTTAGCTTAGCTACCATTTTCTCATCGGTAAATTGATCTTGAACAAGCGATTTTGCCTGCTTTCCTAAACCTTCTGCCCAAGAGGTATTATTTGCAAGTTTTTGCATCGCTTCTGCTAATTTTTCAGGGGAGCCTACAGGTACTTGTATACCCGTTTTTCCATCGATACATACTTCAGGCAGCCCACCTACAGGGGTGGTGATCAATGGCTTTTCAAAAAAAGCTGCTTGCAGCGTTGCCTGCGATACTCCCTCATTTTTTGTGCTGGTCAGGACAAAAGCGTCCAAAGCATTGATCAGAGGAAACGGATTGTCCACATGACCTACAAAATGGACGGTTTTTTGTAACCCTAAAGCATCTCGAAGGCGTATGTAGCGGTTTTGCTCATCTTTTCCGATCAGTAAAAACTGGATATGCGGTACTGAAGAAACAAGCTTTGCTGCATGCAAAAGATCTTCTATTCCCTTCCAAGAGCGCATAAAACAAGCGGTTCCTATCACAAAGTCCTTGGGACGAAAAGACCATTTTTTCCGCTCAGCATCTCGCGAAGAGAAAAACGGCGCTAAATCTCTACAGGCAAGGCCTGTGGGAATCGAAAGGCAGTTTTTATAAGAGATCCGGGATTTTCTCACGATTTCAGGAACGATTTTTTGGCATGTGGTGATCACCATATCCGCTAAAAAACCGTAGAGGATGCGGCTATTGAGCCCCTCTCTGATAGGCGCGGAAATATGTCTTGTGCGCAGGATGGGAATGTTTTTGTATTTAGCAACGATCCCCGCAATCCAAGCATCTAAAGAAGAGTGGGTATTGACAAGATCGATCTGATTTTCCTTCAGGATCTTTGACAAATGCCAAGCCGTTTTTAACCAGTAGCGTTTTTGAAAACGGCAAGAGTACACAGGAAACCCCTCTGCCTCTGCTTTTTGAATCAACGTACCTTTTTCCTCTATCGCAAAGTAGATTTCATGCCCCTCTTCTCGCATGAGAATGGCTTCTTTAAGAATCCGCATCTCTTGCCCTCCCCAACCAGAGGATGCTTCTGTATGTAAAATCTTCATAAATGCTCCAAAATCTGTCTATGTCCAGAAGAAAAGGGGAGATCTTTCAGTTCTGTTTTTTTCTTCCACCCATATCCAGGTATATGGGGCTTTTCATCCAATACAAGATGAAAAGGATGAAGGTTCGCCTTAAAGCGGGTAAATGTATGGCACGCTTTGGGATATCTCCTTAAGGGTTGATTGGGAGAAATAGTTAAGCTGTAAGCTGCTGCTAATCGATTCATTGTACTTTCTCCTTCCCAAGGAAAATAGGGGAATTCAAATAGGTCGCGCATCAGCGCTTCGGTATTTTTTCTTACAAGAACTTGATCTCGATAGTCTAAGATAAGCACAATCCTTTCTAGTACAGTCGGTTTTTTGCGCGGTTTTTTCTTGGGAAGATCTTGCTGCTTGCCCTCATGAAATGCTCTACAGCCTCGCTGCATTGGACAGGAAAAGCAGGCGGGGTTTTTCCCGCAGATTACCGCTCCAAGCTCAATGAAAGCCTCTCCAATTTGATGAGTAAAAACGGTTTCTATCCATTTTGCCTTTTCCTCTAAAGCTTAAGTAGATGCAGCTGTTCCAAGAGGCGCTTCTAGCAAAAAATAACGGGAAAAAACCCGTTTGATATTGCCATCGATCGGCACTTTTTTTTCCCCAAAAGCAAAAGCCAAAATTGCCGATACGGTATACGGCCCAAGCCCCTGAATTTGAAAGAGCTTTTCTTTATCTTGAGGAACCATTCCACCGTATAAATCAACTACCTGCTTTGCGCCTTGATGGAGATTTCTAGCTCTTTGGTAGTAACCTAACCCCTCCCAAAGCTTAATGACCTCTTCAATAGGTGCATTAGCTAACGACTCTACCGTTGGAAATCGCTTCATCCAGCGGATAAAATACTCCACTACAACAGCGGCTCTTGTCTGCTGCAACATCACTTCAGCTACCCAAACAGCGTAGGGGGTTTTGTCTTTACGCCAAGGGAAATTCCGCTTATTTACTGCAAACCAATGGTATAATTTATGAGCATCTGCTAGAAACATAATTTGAGGAAATTGCTTTTAGAGCACTATACCAAATCACCGATATTCCATGAAAAAAATTGCCTGTTTCTTAGGAGAAAAAGATCTACACTACCTCGATCATTTAGCCCCTTTGGCAGATCTTCTAGATATCCCTTTGGTCACGACAGATGTGGATGTAGAAAAACTAGTAGAGGAGTTTTATCCCACCGTAAAAACCGTATGGGCGCCGAATATACACGCGCCTATTTTAACAACATGCGACGTCGTAGTTACCTGCATGCCAAAAAAAATGGCAAAAAGCGCCCTACCCTTTCTAGGGGAAGATGCCTCGTCTAAAAAATTGGTCTTTTGTCCCCACGGCCAATCGGATAAAAATAACCTATCCGCTCTTCAAGAAGAATCCTCTTTTTTGGTCTATGGAAAACAGATGGTAGATCGCCTCGGTTTTCACCCTCTAAAAAATGCGTATTTTGTAACTGGTAACTACCGAAAATTGTATTACGAAAATAAAGCGCTATTTTACCAAAAATGGATGCAAAAAAATCTACCTCATCTACTAGAGCGTCCCTTTTTTTTCTACGCACCTACCTGGGAAGACTATGAAAACAGTTTTTCGTTAGCACAAGGAGAGCGCTTTTTTACCCATTTTCCTAAAGACCTTACCCTTGTGGTGAAGCTGCATCCCAACACGTGGAAAAAGCGGTGGGTGGAGCTTCTTCTTTGGAAAGAGCGGTATAAAGATCAGATCACTTTTTTGGAAAACATCCCTATTGTCTTGCCATTTGTTTCTACTTGCCAAGGTTATATCGGTGATAGCTCGTCGGTTGGATACGACGCGTTAGCCTATAATAAGCCTCATTTTATTGTAACGGAGAAAGAAAATCAGCCCCTTTATGCTATTAGAAATAAACTCGACATGCAAAGAATCAAACAGCAGCTACAAGAAAATAGCGCTCCAATAAAAAAAGCTGCGCAAAACGAGGTATTTCATCCTAAGGTATCTATTGAAGAGCTGATGCAGTGGCTTCAGGCGAGGTGTTTTTCTTGAAAATTGCTGCGATTTCCCGTTTACAATGCCCTCATCATATCGATCATTTAGCTCCTTTATGCGCAGCTTTTTCTGCAGAATTCTTATCGAGTGAAAAAGAGGAAATCGCGTTAATAAAGCAGAGCTACCCAGATATTTTCTGCAGGTATGTAGCGCCGCATGAGCTCGGCCCTTTTTACCTTACGCGAAACGTAGATATTGCAATACACAGCTTCCCTTGGCCGAAAAAACTCTTACACGCGCATCCTTTTGCAAAAAAAAGCGCTCTTAGGCTGCTATTTACCCCCCATGGATACTCTGATAAGCCCTCCGCTTGTAGCACTTGGCAAGACTACCAACATAACGCCCTTACCCTTATCTACGGCCCGAAAATGCAAAAAGAGCTGCAGGAAGAAGGCATCGATAAAAATCTTTTTTTTATGAGCAACCTGCGTTATTTATTCTATCAAAAGCACCAGGCATTTTTTGATATAAAAGCAGCAAAATTCTTTTCCAAAATCGATAAAAAAAAGCCGCTTTTACTATTTGCTCCTAGCTGGAGCGTAGGCTCTTTTCCCTCTTCTTTACACTCGTTAGAGTCGTTTCTTTTTCGCTATGCAGCAAAGGAATTTTCTATTTTAATCAAACTCCATCCCTGGCAAAAAAAGAAGGATATATCTCAAGTCTACCGGCTGATAGAAAAAAGTAAAGACCACCCGTCGGTTACCGTAATAGATGGATGCACGCCTACCTATCCTCTGTTACAAAAAGCAACCTGTTTTTTAGGAGATGCCTCTTCTCTAGGATACGATTTTTTGCTGCTGGATAAACCCCTTTTTTTCTATTTTCCCCCAGAAATTTCCCTAGAAAAATGGCCTTTACATCGATGCGGGCAAAGGCTTTTTCTCCACAATCCAAAAGAAGCTGTACGCCTTCTTTTAGACTACGAAAAAGAAACAATAGAGAAGCGGGCGATTCGAAAAAAAACTGCCGAAGAAGTGTTTGGAACAAAAACCTCTTTTGATGAAATAAAAAAAACGCTGCAACACCAGATAAAAGAGGTATTTTATCGATAAAAAACCGCTGCAAGCGCTCGCTCTTTTACTCGGTTATGATAACCGTTTAATCGATCATATCGCTCCTTTAGCGTACACATTAGATATCCCCTTACTCATCACAGAAGAGGATAACTACCGCCTGACTACCACGTTGTATCCTATGGTGCAAGCGATCTATCAAGACTATTCAACGCTATCTTACGAGGCGATTGCAAGATCTTACGATGCATTATTTCAATGTACATTTTGGACGGCCTCTATCATCAAATACTTTGCACAATTAGAAGACCGGCCTATACGTTTTGTCTACTGCCACCACGGAAACTCTGATAAGGGTTATGAAAATCCAAAAATCTTAACAGGCATTACCAAGCAAGATCGGGCGCTTGTTTACGGTCAACATATGATCAACCTTTTAGAAAAGCAGGGGCACCTAAAAGATATACCTCCCTACGCAGTTACAGGGAATTATAGAGCATCTTTTTATAAAAAATACCACCCCCTCTATGAAGAAAAGGTGAAAAGCGAAGTTCTATCCAAACTACCTAAAAGAAAGTACACGCTTTTATATGCACCTACTTGGAATGATCGGGAGAGTCTCACCTCATTTTTTGAGAAGATTCAGGGACTAATCGCCTGCCTTCCCGATAATTACAACCTAATCATCAAACCCCACCCCTTACTCAAAGTAAAAGATCCTGCGCTATTTTTTGCCTCGATGCCAGACCCTTTACCCAAGGGGACGGTCTCTATCGAAGACTTCCCTTGTATTTACCCTCTTTTAGATGCAGTGGATGGCTATATTGGAGACTTTTCTTCTATTGGATATGATATGTTGTTTTTTGAAAAACCCATGTTTTTTTTCGATAAGAAAAAAAGCGCCTCCACGAAAAATCTTCATGCATTCGGGATCGTTTTACCAGAAAACCAAGAAGATATCTATCCAACGATAGACCAGCATATCGCGTCTTGGAGCAAAGAAAAAAAACAGGCACAAAATGATCTATACCACCTAGCTTTTGGAAAAGATCTACCATTAGAAGAGATAAAAAAAGCGGTGTTTTCTATTCTTGCATAGATGATGAGCTTAATTTAGGAAGTACAAATACCGTATCTAAACGATCTATTGTTGCGCAGGTGGGCTGCGCTTCAATAGAATAGTAATAGGCGCCCTGCTCCAAAGGATATACTTTGGTCACAGCGCCCACAGGAGCTGGGAAGACAGACTTCTTACTCAGAC
>CALBPE010000106.1 GCA_937899275.1 uncultured Chlamydiae bacterium | reverse complement strand
TAGGTCAATAGTATCTATATAAAATTATATTTCTTTATTCACTTTTTGTGAAAAAACATTCATAATGATAGTGAATTTATTTTAAAAACTTTTGTTTATGCCAACTATTCTACCAAATCCCCCTGAAATCGGTGTGAAAGAAATCTACTTTGAACCGAACAAAATCTCTTCGTTTCAGGATTTTACCAAGAGAATAGCCGCATATGCAGTCCAGTTGATAGAAATAATTTTAGCTCCTGCTTCCGCCCTTGTAGCTGCTACGGACTGCTGCTTTAAAAGCACATACATGCTCAAAACCAGCGTTAATTATAACCTGAAACTCACCGCTAAGATCTCTTTACTTGTGTATTCCATTTTTTCTTTTAAAACAGAAAAAACTGCACTTCTCCAGAGGGCAATGGGAAAAGAACATTATGATATTGCGCGTTATATGCTCTACAAGGGAGTTTCCCCCATTACAAAAACTCCTGAAAACTCCCCTCTTGTAATCGCTGCAGAAAAGGGGCATGTAGATCTTATAAACTACATGCTAGCTAAAGCAAAAAATCATCCAAGCAAAGACGAGCGGCAGCAAGTAGAAAAAGCTGCATTAGAAAAAGTCATACATAAGATTATTCAAGGTGAGGGCTCTTGGGAAATATTTCATCGACTGATACAAGCCAGCTTAGAGGAGCCAAATGAGCCAGTTGAAAGTCTATTTAGCACGCATATTTTACCTATAGAAAACCTAGATATACGTAACTACATTGCAGATTATATGCTCTATAAGGGAATTTCCCCCATTACAAAAACTCCTGAAAACTCCCCTCTTGTAATCGCTGCAGAAAAGGGGCATGTAGATCTTATAAACTACATGCTAGCTAAAGCAAAAAATCATCCAAGCAAAGACGAGCGGCAGCAAGTAGAAAAAGCTGCATTAGCAAAAGTTATAGACAATATTACTCAAGGTAAGGACTCTTGGGAAATATTTCATCTACTGACACAATTCAGCTTAAAAGAGCGAAATGAGCCGGTTGAAAGTCTATTTAGCACAGATATTTTATCTATAGAAAACTTAGATATACGTCACCCCATGGCTCTTGCCTTTTTCAAAAACAGCTTTTCTGCACAAGAAAGATTCCTCAGGGAATTGATTCAAAAGAAACACGTACAAAAAAATGCGGTGTTTTTAAGGATGCTCATACAAGAAAATACCGCTATAAAATTAGAAACCAATTTTACATATCCATTTCCTCTTGTATTTAATATAAGCGATCTGAAATTGCGCCTAGATTTTGTAAAATATCTTTTCAAAAATAAATTAAAACTGCATATATCTTTTATCAATAGTGCAATTCAAAAGAACGATGAAAAAATATTAGAATTTCTATTAACACAAATCGACAATCCATCGAATCTAGACTCTGAACAGCTTGTTGATGTTTTACATCCTAAAAGGCATGAGACAATCTGCTATAATATGCTTGCACTGCTTTTACCATATTTTCCTGACGCATTCGGCGGAAAATATTTGTGTGCGAAGGAGTCTACACCAGGATTTAAGATTGTTTTTGATTATAGGCAGAAACATCAGGCAACAGAACTAGAACACTTTGTTTCTCAGTATATAAAAGATAGCCCATACCTTGATTCGGTAGTAACTGGCCCGCTAAAATATGCACTATCAAAGGGCTTTACGCCATCAACTAATTTCATTCAGACCATTATCGATATGTCGTATGGAGGCGGGATTCATAATTACGATCCGATTTTGATTTTATTACGAAATGGAACCTCCCCTGACGCTCTTCAAAAGGTATTGGACGCCTTTCAACCGGCCATAGATGATGATGATGCTAAGAATCTAAAAGATTTCAAAGATCACGCAAAACAGACAATCGGATTTTATCAAATTTTGGATGAGGGAATATTTAACGCACCCGCTAGGAAAAATATTGGTAATGGACAGCAACACGGAATAGTTCCGCTCAAAACGATTCCGGAAGATTTATTAGATTGCTTTCAAAACGATCAAAAGCTTACAGATGGAGCAGCTATGAAAGCTCTATTAGAAAGAGAGATGGAGCGTGATGAGATTAAATCGTATCAGAGTCTGGTAGGGTTCTTTACAAAAGGTTCAGATCTTTCTTTGCACTGTACTGCAGGGATCCGATTAGCTATTCAAAAGCAAGACCCAGAGGCTGTGAAGATCTTTATTCAGTGTACCGACAAAAATTATATTAACAATCGAAGAAACCATATACCACCGGAAGAGCAGTTAGAGGCGCTTGTGCCTTTTGCGACATGTGGAGGAATAGATAAAACGTGTCTTACACGAAAAGAATTCGTAGAAAAATTCCAGGAAAAATTTTGTAGCGAGGCGAGTCGGAAAAAACGACATGATATCGAGAATACGATCGAAGAAAAAGTAAAAATTCATTCACGTAAACCAAAAGGAAGGGAACTCAGACACTGCTTTACAATAGGGAGAAGGCAATGGACACAGAAATCGCAGCTTCAACTGAATCGCAATATCGCAAACTTAAAAGTTATACAACCTGTAGACGACCCACGGCTATGTTACAAGGATCACAATCAACTTCACGTTCAAATTACACAATCTCAAAGCACGAGCCCCAATTTTATTTTAAGATTGGCAGAAAATGCGTTACTTACAGCTATAGAAAAAACAGATGATCATACACAAAAATGTACATGCTTAATGAGCAAATGTCATACATACACTTTACAAAAAGACAATCCTGATATAGAGGGTAACCCATATACGGAACTCTTTCAGGCCTTATTCTCTATCATGCAGACTCTTAGAAATGAAGAGGGCGGCTAACCTGCTAACTTCGTTTTTTCTATATACTCTCCTACACTATTCTCTTAGTGAGAGCATTTTTAACGACTTCTATTCATCTAGTTTTTCCATGGCCACTTTAGCATTTGAGATGTCATTTGGCCATACATAGTCTTTTTTACACGTTGTAAGAAACCCTTCTGAGATCCCGTTATTCTCTGGACTATACGCCGGAGTTGTGCAGATTTCTAGGCCCAGGCCTCTGCCAAAACGGACGGTATCTTTGGCTGTATAACAACTTCCATTATCCGGTAGCTATTGGACTCGTGTGGTTAACCGGTTTTTTCCTGTTCTATACTCCACGCTTTCCAACATCAGATCTCTGATGGCCTCAAAATTTGTCTATCGCATGCGTCGATTGAGAACGCTACATGCACCAGAGGATATTCATTGCGATGGTTTCCCCCGGTAAGAGCTTTTTTTTAGTAGGATCCGGTGCTGCTTCATGACTCGATAGATCCTCTTGCAGCCCACAAGAGGATCTCTTTTGCTTTTGAGGGAGTGAGCATGGCGGTTACCCTTCTGTATCTATAAGTGGGCCTTTTAGATGGGATAGTCTTGATTTCATCTACTAGTTCTTGATCCTCTTTTTTGTAGATCTTAGAACGCAGCCTTTTTTTCTTAGCAAGGCCTGATCAAAAGACCTAAGAGACCTATAGAGCTTCGGAAATAGCTCTCATTGCATACCGCCCTTTTTCGACCAAGCTTGCCGCGAGATGACCTCTATTTTCCCTACACGGTCACCTTGCTTTATAGGCAAAGTAAGCTCATCGCAACGGATCTGCGCTTTGATATCTCGAGATTTTTCTGAGGGGTAATAACAAGCTATGATATCTTCTTGCAAGCGGGCCTATACGCTCCGATGGTCTTCTTTTAACGGTTTCACTGGAAGACCGCGAGAGTGGGCCAAAAATTTGGCAAAAAAAGAGGCGTGATATACAAATCTTTATAGAGGTGAGGATGCACGCGATCCTCCACATCTTTTGTCTTGATAGAGTCCGTGTCACGAAAAAAAAGATCTGGATTTCGTAACATTACGTTATACGTATTTTCAGTCGCAAGAACAAAAGCCTCTTTACCTATAATAGCTGCACCTAACTGCGCACATAAAAATCCGACAATACCTAGCGGTGAAAGAGTTACTATCTTAAATGCTAAAACGGTAACAAGCGCTCCCAAAGCGGCAGATGCAACCATAGCTACTCTAATAGCTACTTTTTGCAATGAGCAAAGTTGATAGGCAAGGCTCTGTTTTCCATATAGACTTATACAGCTACAATTACGACAAAAATCACTGTACGAAAAATCCCTGGGAGCGTTGGCTCCTCTTGGAACATATCGCGTCTCATTTTCTGTAGAAGAAAAAGAAGGAAAGAATCCTTTTGGCGGATGTGTACGCCCATCTCGTAGTCTCAATGCGTCGAAAGAAAGGAGCATTGCCTTTGTAATATCGGCGCTAGTATCTTCGGATAGCAGCCAAACACACGTAGGCATTGCCAATGAAAACGATAGACCAAATACCACATCAGCAATTGGATTAGGAAAGAAAAACGACATATAATTAGCTGTAAAAGAGGCGATAGCAGACAAAGCTGCGCAAGCTACAAGACAGATTGTGTGCTTTGTACAGCCCTGCTGAAAAAAACGACTATACCCCAAAAATCTATCTCGGATATCTTCTGTAATAGGAGGCTGATCTGCAGGAATCATAGCGGCCTTTGAAATTTAGCCAGTATTATCTCAAATACCCTACGTTTTTGTCCAAAAAAACGGCTCTCCAAGAGATTACCCTCGGAAAAGTATAACAGATCTGCGCTTTTTAAAGAAAAAAGAAAAGATTTCTTAGAAAAGAGCGGACTTTTTGCCCAAAGGTTTTATCGATGCTGCGAACGGCATAAAGCGGTTTTTTCTGCAAAACCTCACATTTAGAGATGACCTCTATTTCACCTACACGGTCCCCTTGCTTTATAGGCAAAGTGAGCTCATCCCAACGGATCTGCGCTTTGATATCTCTAGGTTTTTCTGAGGGGTAATAACAAGCTATGCTATCTTCTTGCAAACGGGCCTGTACGCTCCGATGATCTCTTTTTAACGGTTTGGTAAAAAGAGAGGCTCTTTCTACAAATACCGACTGGACTTTTTCTTCACTAAAGGCAGACTCAAATAATTTGATTACCTCTTCGAAACTTTTGGCTTTTGAAGGAGCTCCTAAAAGCACGACAAGAAGCTCTCTTTCCCCTTGTTTTGCAGTGGCCAAAAGACTGTAGAGCGAAGCTTCAGTATATCCATTTTTCCCACCGGTAGCAGAAGGATAATAAAACTTGCTATTGGGAAGAACCAGGCGGTTTTTATGTTCAATTTGCCGCGCTTGTTTCCCTACTTGTTGATAGACAAAGCCTTTAGCAGAAAACGGCTCTTGAAATACCGGATAGGAAAGCGCCTTTTTTGCAATTAACGCAAGCTCTCTAGCTGTTGTCACATGAGATGGGTGATGTAAGCCGTGAGGATTGGTGAAATGGGTTTTTTCACATCCAATTTCTTGCAAATAACGGTTCATAGAGGCGACAAAATCAGGGATAGATTTACCATAACTTTCTGCAAGAGCATTGGCGCAATCATTTGCAGAGCAAATCAGCATACCGTAAAAAGCGGTCCATAAAGGGAGTTTTTTACCAGGCCGCAATCCTAACACAGTGCTATCATGTTCTAGCCTATGGGAGGGGTAGATCGTCCAATTGGCTTGTTTTTTCTCCCCTCGTACAGAATACAAAGCCTCTTCGCTTGGGGAAATTTCCCTCTCGAAGTCTAGTCCTTCTTTTTCTACTACGTAAAGCGCTGTCGCAATTTTGGTCAAACTAGCTGGAAACTGCAAATCGTCTGCTTTTTTTTCAAAAAGCACCGCATTATTTTCTGGATTAATCACAATTGCAGCCCGCGCATCTACAGCAATTTGAAATGCAGATAAAAAGGTGCATATAGATCCAAAAAGCAAAAACCAGTACATAGTCGTTATCCCTTGTAACAGCTTTTTAGCTTAAGAAAAAAAAGAGTTAAATGCAAAGACCTAGATCTAAGATTTTTAGTAAAAAAAATGTTTTCCAAACTTGACAGACTCCGTTTTAGTTCAGTAAGATGAGGATAGGGGGAAAAAAGGAGGCTTCCCATGCTGAATCCTATCCAATTAGAAGAGTTTTACCAAGAGTATTTCCATAATCTCAGCAAGTGGGCCCACGACGGGATTTTGCAGGTAGATCTACCGATGCTCCATGAACTGGGCATCTTAGAGTCTTTACAAAATACCGCAGAAGATTTGACCCAATATTTCCACGTGATCGAAAGCCTAGAAAAAGTGACTCTTTTCAACGAACAATTTGTGATTTGGATTGTCCCCAAAATGGAGGAAGACACCCCTATCACTTATGTATTAATCGCTTTAAATCACGAAGAAAAGCCCACTTTAGAAGTGGTATTTTCCACATCGGGAGTGTACAACACCCCAAAATACGTACTTAAGGTCTTACAACACTTTTTGATCGATATGTTAGAAACAGAGGCTACTTTACTATCGATTGAAAAAAACCAGAGCTAAGCGCTATTTTTTTTTGTAAGAGAAAGAATATTGCGCCCTTTATCCCTAGTATAAGAAAGATCATCTACTAGTTTTTGCATGAGCAAAATCCCTAAGCCCCCTACCTCCATCTGATCAATAGATAGAGAAGGGTCGAGAGTTTTTCTATGGCGCTCAGAATCAAAAGCGGGCCCTTCATCTTGAAAAGTTAACACCATTTTTTCTATAGATACCGTGATTAGCACCTCAATAACAGAGCAGTTTTTCCCATGAAACATGATATTTGTAGCGACTTCTTCAGCTGCAATTTCTACATGGTAGATCGCTTTTTTTGTAAATCCTGCCTGCGTAAGGATCTGTTTGATCCAGGACAAAAGAGGCATCAAGGCGCTTTTATCCCTTTGAAAGGTCTTCTGGTAGGTAGTAGTTCCTGGATTAGGGCGCATAATCCAACGATAGCGTTTCTACGATTTTTTGCGCCATTTTTTGATAGAGCCTCTTTTTTGCCGCTCTTTTTGCGGGAAATAACCCCTCAAGTTGCCCTAAAGAAAACTGCAGGGTGGTCTGCCTTTGACCTGTTTGATCTGTAAAAGCAAGGTCATTTACTGCATCTCCATCTGCGTAGTCGTAGTCTACCGACTCTTGTAATAAGAAAGGGCCCCAAACGGTTTTGTCAGATGCGGAGACTAAAGATACTTCAACAAGGAGTGTATCGCGATTTTCTACTGGCCGAAGAAGGCGAATAGCTCGATTAGATGAGCGCTCTTTTTCTCTTTGAAAGCCAATTTTTTCCGTTCTTTCTTCTACTAGATTCACCTTTAAGCGAAGGGGCGCTTTTTGAAACGCATAGCAAAAGTAGGGCGATGCGCTTACCTTTTGTACAAGAGCCTTTGTAAAAGCTCCTTTTGTATCTTTTTCGATTAGTGGTATCGATAGGCAAATAGGATCCTCTGGAATATCCCAGTTATAAGAACAAGAAATCAGCGTAAGAAAATAAAGAGGAATTAAGACTGGATAGATGCTAAACGGCTTTTGCACTTTTTTGCCGACTCAGTTTTAGGAAATTTCATCAAAGCCTTGCGGTAATAAATCGCTGCTGCAGAAGGCTTATAGGTCCTTTCGTAAAATCGCCCCGTTTCGTATAGATTTTTTGCAAAGGCTTCTTTTACTTTTCCAAGAAGAGCGTTCACTTCACAAATTCTTTCTTCTCCAGGAAAAGCAGCGGCAAATTTTCGAGAGTTAGTTTCTGCATTTTCTAATACATCGGGATCGAGATGTTCTTGGACGCACTGCGCTAAATAGATCTTTGCCATCTCAACGTAGCCTTCAATGGCAAGCTCATGTTTAGAAAATTTTTGCGTTAAAGTGTGGTATGCACGAATCGCTTCTTTATATTCCTCAAAGTAGGTGTGGACTTTTGCTTTGCCGTAAAAAGAGCTGGCAGCAAGTTCACTAAAGGGAAGGGTAGCGATAATTTGATCGTAGATTTCTAATGCATCTTCCATAGCCGATAAGAAATTAGGCGCTTTTTGCCATTTAAAAATCCGCTTTTTTTGCCCTAAACGA
The DNA here is from genome assembly GCA_937899275.1 of uncultured Chlamydiae bacterium. Taxonomy (GTDB): domain Bacteria; phylum Chlamydiota; class Chlamydiia; order Chlamydiales; family SM23-39; genus CALBPE01. The sequence goes on along the minus strand of CALBPE010000106.1, from coordinate 5,412 downwards.
AACTCTTCTGCTACTGCAAATTTATATAGAAGAGCGTCTTCAAAATGGGAGGCTGCGCTGGCTGTTTCTAGATATTTTGTTAAGTAGTCGTTTGCAAACTCAAAATCTCGTATGTGGTAGTACGATATACCTAAGTAGTAGTAGGCCTCATGCACAGGCGAGGTATTTTCCTGAGATTGAATCAAGGCTAAAGAACGATTTTGCGCAGAATACCAGTCGTTATTTTCGACGTCAGCTACAACTTTTTTTAACTCTTCTTCTGCAAAGGAAGGATCCGCAGCGAAAAGGCAAGAAGATGCGGCAAAAAAAGCCAATAAACTACATTTCAACATACCTAAATTATACCTAAACTAAGGGGTTTTCTCCTAGAGGTTTTCTCCTGACGGTTTTACCCATCAGCTTCCATTTTCAATGAGAGAACGGAGGAAATTTCTCGTAAATACGCTCCTAAAGAAGCTTCGGGATCTATCCCTTTTTGCCGATCAATCAAAATCGAAGATACTTCTTGTTTCCCTTGCATAAACGCCAGTTTAACCGCAGCTCCCCCTGGGTTTTTATCAAACAATTGTTTGATCGATACAAGATGAGTAAAACGGACTTTTTCTATATCAATTGCAAGACAAAGCCTCATAATCGCCTCTTTTTTTTCCTGTTTTTTGCCACTGGGCTTTTGTTTCCACCATTTTTGCGATTTAAGAAATGCTTCTTTATCGAGATCATCGCTTAGATGCCTACAAGAAATTTTATAGCCATCTCCCTCTTTTTCCACATCCAATACGGCAAAAAGAAGAGCATGTTCTTGAATGATCTCGCCTTTGGATTCTACAAGATCGGGCCAAATGGGAAACTCATAACTGTCATGTTGGTCGCTCACCTGTAAAAGTGCAAACTTTTTTTGCTGTTTTGCTGTGATTTTGAACTGCACTTTATCTACAACAAATGCCGTGATGATCACCCCTTTTTTTTGACAACTATGATCGACTGCCCTCCTGCTTTTTGAATAGCCGAATGATACTCTGTAATAGGATGGCCGCTAAGATAAAAGCCGATAAGCTCTTTTTCCGTTTGGAGTCTATCTAACATACTTGTGGGCTGCTGTACATCAGGGGGATCTAAATAGGGATTTTTTTCTTCTATCAGGGAAAATAAATTTTGGACTCCTAACTTCTCTTCTTTCGCTTGTTTTTGCGTTTCTTCATAGATTTGTTCCACGCTTTGACGAAGAGCATCTCTAGACCATCTGGTGAAATCAAAAGCTCCTGCAAGCGTTAAAATCTCAATGGCTTTTTTCCCTACAACAGCCTTATCGATTCTTTTAATAAAATCATATAGGGAAGAAAAAGGCCCCTTATCCCTTTCTTGGATAATCGCTTTGACCACCCCTTGTCCAACGCCTTTGATCCCGCTCATGGCAAAGCGTATCCCCTCTTTATCGGGAACAAATTCTTCTCCTGGCGTATTCACATCGGGAGCAAGCATGGAAATTCCCATGCTTTTTGCCTCTGCAATAAATTTTGCAACTTTAGATAGATCATCTTTATCCGACGTCATTAAAGCAGCCATCCACTCTTCTGGATAATTGGCTTTAAAATACGCCGTTGCATAACTTAAGTAGGCGTACGCCGCTGCATGGGATTTATTGAATCCATAAGAGGCAAATTTTTCAATTTTATCGAAGATCTCCTTTGCTACCTGCTCTTGTACCCCTTTCGCGATAGCTCCCGATAAAAATTTCTCCCTTTGCTTCGCCATTTCTTTGCGGTCTTTTTTACCCATAGCCCTTCGAAGCACGTCCCCTTCTCCTAAAGAATACCCCGCAAGTAAGCTAGCGATTTGCATCACCTGTTCTTGGTAGACCATCACACCGTAGGTTTCTTCTAAGATCTCTTTCATGAGAGGATGTTCGATTTCTATCACTTCTTTTTTATGCTTTCGGTTGATAAAAGAAGGGATCATATCCATCGGGCCAGGGCGGTATAAAGCGCCTACCGCAATGATTTCTTCAAACTGATCAATTTTCAAATTTCTTGTTAGGTCTTGCATGCCAGAAGATTCTAATTGAAATACCCCTAACGTTTTTCCTTGAGTCAACAAATCAAATGTTGGCTGATCATCCAAAGGTAAAGAAGACCAGTCGATTTCTTTACCTGTATTTTTCTTGATAAAATCCACGGTTTTTTGAATCGAAGTCAGTGTTTTTAACCCGAGAAAATCGATTTTCAATAGGCCCACTTGTTCGGCAGGCTTCATCGCAAACTGGGTTACTAACATATCGGTATCTTTTGCTGTACATATCGGAATATGCTCCGTAATGGGATGCGCAGATACAATTAACCCTGCTGCGTGCGTGCTAGTATTGCGGATAGAGCCCTCAATTTTTCGGGCCATATCAATCACACTTTTTGCCTCTGCATCTGTTTCATATACATTCTTTAGATCTGGATCGATTGCAAGAGCGCGGTCTAGCGTGATATTGAGCTCATCTGGAACAAGTTTTGCAATGGAGGCAACTTTTGCTAAAGGAACGCTGAGTACTCTTCCGACGTCTTTAATCGCCATTTTTGCTTTCATGGTACCAAAGGTAATGATCTGGGCTACTTTATTTTTCCCATACTTTTCAATCATATAGTCGATGACTTCTTGCCTACGATCCATACAAATATCGACATCGATATCGGGATAAGACATCCGCTCTGGGTTGATAAAACGCTCGAAGAATAAATGAAAAGAAAGAGGTTCGATATCGGTAATACCGATCAGGTAAGCGATGATTGATCCCGCTGCAGATCCTCTGCCAGGACCTACAGGAATCGAGCGTTTTTTCGCCCAATCGATAAAGTCGTATACAATCAGTAGGTAATCGCAAAGGCCTTTTGAAGAGATAAGAGAAAATTCATAGTCTAGCCTTTTTTGCACGATTTCTAGGGGATCTTCGCCAGGGTAGTTTTTCTCCACTCTAGCTAACATCTCATCTGTATATCTAGAAGCGATCGCCTCTTTCGATAAAGTGTATAGATACTCTCCCGCTTTTTTTTCCCTATCTTCTGCTGAAAGCTCTTCCTCCTCTAAGCCAGGTGGGATATAGACGGGATAATGTTTTTTCGTAAAATCGAAATCCACATGGCACTGATCTGCAATTTTCTGGGTGTTTTCTATCGCCTCTGGAATATCTGAAAAAAGCGCCTTCATTTCTTCCGGAGTTTTAAAATAATACTCTTCACTAGGATACGTTTTTCTTTTTGGATTGGGGATTTTTGCAGTAGGATTGCCTTCACTGTCTCTTTCCCAGATAAGGCAAGGCTCGCCCGACTGCACATTAATCAATACTTCATGCGCTTTTGCATCTTCTCTTTCTATGTAATGGGTATCGTTTGCAGCGACAAGAGAGATCCCCTTTGCCTTTGATAGCTCTTTCAGGGTGTCGATGACTTTTTCTTGTTTTCGCACATGCTCTTTTAGCGACTGGACCGCCCATGTTTCCATCTCACTTTTTTGGATGGCTTCATCGCTCATTTTATGCCGGACAATCTCAAAATAGTAGTCGCCGCCAAAAATGCTTTGATACCAATCGATCTCTTCTTGTAAAAGCTCATTTTTTCCCTGCATGATTAAAGAAGATATCCATCCATTTGTAGAGCCAGAAAGACAAATGAGCCCTTCTTTATGCTGCTCTAACGTTTCTTTATCAATTCTAGGATAGTAATAAAACCCCTCTACATAACCGATAGAAGAAAGCTTGCAAAGGTTTTTATAGCCCGCCTCATTTTTCGCTAATAGAACTAGGGGATATCCTGCAGCAAATCCCGCCACCCGTTTTTTATCCAAACGGGAAAAAGGAGCCATCCAAAGCTCTGAGCCGATAATCGGCTTGATACCTGCCTTTTTACACGCTTTATAAAACTCTACCGCGGCAAATAAATTGCCATGATCGGTTAAGGCAAGTGCAGGCAAAGAGCATTCTTTAGCTTTAGCCACAAGGCCTTCAATCGAACAAGTAGAGTCTAAAATCGAGTATTGTGAATGTACATGCAGTGGGATCCAAGTCATACGTAAAAAAGATGGGGGTTTTTCATTTATTATGCAAGAGCATCTAACGCATCTTGATCTAAATGTTTTTTTCGATGCCAAAGTGGCAATAAAATGCAGCTAGCCAAAATAGAAGAAGAGGCAAGCACAGAAAAATAGCCTGGCCATCCCCAAAGGGTGATTACCTGACCTAAAGGAAGCCCCGCACACGCAGCGCCTAAGTAGCCTAAACACCCGGTAAAGCCGCTAGCAGTAGCGGCCGCTTGTTTATGAGAAAGCTCCGCTGCTGCCATGCCGATAAGCATTTGGGGTCCAAAGATAAAAAAGCCTACAGAAAACATGGAAAATGCATTTAAGATAGGAGACACATGGGAAAAGCGCCACATCATCGTGGTGACAAAAAACACGCCTAATAAGTAGAGGACATTTACCGGATTTCTTTTCCCTAAAAACAGCTTATCAGACAAAAATCCAGCCGCAAGTGAACCAAAAAGCCCACCTATTTCAAAAGAAGCTGCGCATACGCTAGCAAAAAAATAGGGATTACTCTGAGAGTGTTGATAATAAAAAAGAAAACTCCAATCGTTTACAGCTGTTCGAATAATATATACAAAAAAATTGGAGATCGCAAGAAGCCATACATAAGGATTTCTGAGTACAAATCGAAATAAAATCGCATTGACAGATAGTTCAGATGTTTCCTTAGATGACGCCGCTTTTTCTTCTTGGTGAAACGCTTCAATGGGGGGAAGGCCTAAAGACTGAGGAGTATCTCTTAGCCTATTCATGAGAAAAAGGCCTCCTAAAATACACACAATTCCTGGAGCCATCATACAGTAGCGCCAGTCCATGTACCTTGCTAAAAACCCAATAATAAATGGGATCAAAGCGCCGCCTAAATTATGCGATGTATTCCAAAAGCTCCACCATCTGCCCCGCTCTTTTTGAGAATACCAGTGCGTTAAAAGCTTAGCGCAGCCTGGCCACCCCCATCCTTGAAACCAGCCATTCAACCCCCAAAAAACGGCAAAAAACAGCACAGAAGAAGAAAGACCAAAGAAAATATTGCAGCATCCGGTCAAAATCAGCCCTAACGCCATAAAGTACCGAGGATTGGATTTATCACCTATAATCCCACTTAAAAACTTACTGATCCCATACATAATCGAAAGGCAGCTTCCGATCATCCCTAAAGAAAGCATATCAAAGCCTTGATCGATCAAGGCTGGCATAATGCAGGTAAAGCTTTTTCTCGAGAAGTAGTAAAAAACGTAGCCAAAATACATTGCGTAAAACGTACGAAACCGCCAATACCGGTACTGCTTGGCCACCTCTTTTTCATCTGCAATTGTCGTTTGATGCGGAGCTGGACGCATAAGTTCTATC